>JBCCTE010000056.1:0-9955 GCA_039198915.1 Cyanobacteria bacterium P01_D01_bin.73
GTGGCGGTGGCGATCGCTGGCTTTGCGTACCGTTAGTTTGGCGGCGATGCTCAGCGCATCGGGTGCCGCTGTCTCTGCTCAGGGTCAGGAGCCGCTGGAGCAGTCACTAAGGCGATCAGCGCCCATTGAAAACATTACTCAGTCGGAGACTGTACAAGGCAGCAAAGAAGCTGACGCGAACTCAACAGACTCGGATGCGGTTTTTCCTGATATACCTCGCTCTTCCCCAGGGGAGCCTCAGGAGTCTCCCTCGCCGGATTCTGAACCCGGTGCTAGCTCCGAGGGTGATGCTGCAGGAGGGGCCGAGCGATCACCCAATGGCTCTGGGACATCCTTGGAAACGAAAGAGCCCAAGCCTGAATCTCCTCCAGCTTCCGGCGAAGTTGCAGGAGAAGAGCCGGAGGTTGATCGCTCTCTCAATCGTCCTGGCGATCGCGATCCTGGTGCCGGCACCCTCAGTGATACTCCCAACCCCGATAATCGTCGCCCCATTCCAGAACGTCTTCGCCCCCTGCTGCCGCGACGGGATGCCCCCGCTACTCGCCCTGATTTTGATCCTCTAAATCCTGATGGATTTGCCCAGGAAGATCCCGCCCCAAACGTTCCGCCAGAGCTATTGGAGCCTGTTGATCCGTGGCGAGCTTACCGCCTATCCCCGCTGGATAGAGTTGTGGTTCAAGTCTTTGGCTACCCGGACCTTTCCTTCAATACCAACGTGGACCAGGGAGGACGCATCCTGGTCCCTTTAGTGGGATTTCTCAAGGTCGAAGGGCTAACCCTGGAGGAGTTACAAGAGGCGTTGACCAGTGCCTATGACCAGTACGTCGTCGATCCAGAAGTGTTGGTCACCCTGGGCAGTCAGGTTAACCCCGATGTCGTCGTGTCTGGTGAGGTCGTACGCCCCGGCTTTTATCGAGTGGGCTCCTTTGAAACGGTGGTGCAAGCTCTGATTTCCGCCGGTGGAGTTAAGGACAGCGCTGATTTACGGGCGATCGCCCTTCGCCGCCGTCTGCCGGATGGCACCCTGCTGGAGCAAGAGCTAAACCTACTGGAGCTACTGGCGGAAGGCCTGCCGGAACCGCGACTCTTCTTGCAAGACGGAGACGTTGTCTTCGTCCCTCGGCGGGAAGTCGTTAACGATCCAACCTACAACTTCGCATTAGCCACCCTAAACAACTTGGGGCAACCAACCATTCGCGTGCGTCTACTTGCCTACGTTGGCGAAGGGGGACTGCGAAGCGTAACCCTACCAACCGGCAGCTCCTTCCTGGACGTGCTGAATGGTCTGCCTCTATCTCAAGTCAACCTGCGCAAAATTTCCTTAATTCGCTTTGAAGCGGAACAGGGAACGGTTGTCACCCAGGAGCTGGACGGCAGGGCTGCAATTTTGGGAGACCTAACCCAAAATCCCCAGCTCCGGGACAACGACGTGATCGTGGTTAATCGCAACCTTGTCACCAAACTGACGGTCTTCTTCAACCGATTTACCCAGCCCTTCCGAGATGTCCTAGGGTTCTTGCTCTTCTTCCGTGAGCTAGATCAAGCTGCCGATGAGCTGTTTGGTCCCGACGGCGCTTTCACCGGTGGTTCTGATAACAACAACGACAATAACAACAACAACAACTAAGCCCCCATAGGCAATTCAAGCTGGGATCGACGAGGTAGTGGTCCTGCAATGCAAGTCATTACAACCGTCCTGAACGCCATTGTCTGGTCAAGAATATTGATCTGACGCAGAGGGTAAGAATCCAAAACCCAAAAAGCAAAATCCCAGGGTGTTTCTGTTGCTCTTTCTATCGCGCCTTTTTCTGGCTGTCATCAAGCCAGAGCCGTGATCTCTTCGCTCTAATGTCTGGAAGCGATGAAAGAAGCAAATTTGTTAAAGTTTGATAGCGCCCAAGCAATTATTTCTGCAACTCGCCATGGCTCATCCCATTGTCAAAAGATTCAAACTGGCCCTCGGTAAATATCCCTGGCTGTTGCTGGTGATGCCGGCGATCGGATGTGTTGCGGGCGGCGTACTTGCTAGTCAGCCCAACGGTGACCCCAGCTTCAAAATGCTGGGAATTCTGTCCTATCGTCAGCAGGCGGTTTCCTTCTCCCAAACAGGATCTGACATTCTTCGACAGGGACAGACGCTGACGGAGGAGGTGCTGCTGGCTAACGATGTCATTGAAGGGGTCGCGGCAGGCATCCGGGTTGGACCTGATGAAGTGGCGAGAAAAGCTCGGGTTAAGTTTGTTCAGCCGAATGAGGAGAAGGATCCTGGCGCTTCCCCCTACATTGAGGTGTCCTACACGGACAATAATCCTCGTCGGGCAAAGGTGGCGGTGGATTTGTTGATGACGCTGATGGAGGAGAAGAGCCGTCAGCAAAACGTGGCTCGTTTGCAGTTGATTGTCAATGCGGTGAAGGATCGGCTGCCGGATGTGACGACGGATCTGCGGCAGGCGGAGCGGCGGTTAGAAAATTTCGACCGGGTTGAGGGGGCGGCGATTTTAGCGGTCCAGAACGGTAGCTTAGTGGGGGCAATTACTAACAGTCAGCGACAACAGCGGCAGTTGCGCCTCCAGCTTGAGGGGATTGGGGCTCAGATTGGCAGCTTGGAGCAGCGACTGGGGTTGTCGGTGGATGAGGCCTACGTGTCGTCTGCGTTGAGTGCGGATCCGACGGTGCAGCAGTTGCGGCGACAGTTGGACCAGCTGGAGTCGGAACGTACGATTCAGGGTAAGCGGCTGCGGGATCAGCATCCGGTGATGCGGGATTTGGAACGCCAGAAGGAGACTTTTGAGGAGCTGCTAACGGCGCGGGCGCAGGAGGTTCTGGGGGGCACGGGTCGGGTACGCCCGTTGGCTCCTGGGGTGCCGGTGCAGATTAATAGCAATTTGGATCCGGCGCGGCAGCGGTTGGCAAATGCGCTGGTGGAGTTGCAAACTCAGCGGGAGACGGTTCAGCAGCAGCTTCAGACGGCAATTCGCTCGGAAAAGGAGCTGAGGCTGCGTTACCAGACGATTCCTAATAAACAGTTGGAGCGCGATCGCCTGGCGCAGCAGGTGGCGTTGAAGAAGGCGCTGCATGACCAGATGCAACGGAAGCTGGTGGATGCGGACGCGGCGGAGGCGGAGACGGTGAGTAGCTTGGCGTTGGCGCGTCCGGCCCAGCTAAAGTCGAAGACGCTTCCAGAAAGTCCATCGCTGATCCTGCTGTTGGTGGCAGGTCTGGGCGGCGGCTTGGTGGGAGCCCTGGCAATTATTGCGGTGTTGGGGATTTTGGATGGACGTTTTCAGGCGGTACCGGAGTTGGTGGCGTCGTTTACGGAGCGGGAGGTGGCGATCGCCGGAACGTTGCCAGATTTGGTGCTGCCAAACTGGCCCCAAGATATTTTGCCGGTGTTGGTGGAACCGTCTCCCTATGGCGAAGCCTACGAACAGTTTCGCAGTCAGCTACGGCAGTTAAATGACAAGCTGTCGGTGGTGCTGGTGGCGAGTTTGGATTCCCAAGAGGGTAAGAGTGTCGTTGCGTATAATCTCGCGATCGCCTCAGCGCGGGCCGGTAAGCGGACGCTGCTTTTGGAGCTGGGATTGCGATCGCCGTCAAACTCTCGGGCACTGCGGGTAGGGCTGGATCCAGAGGCACTGGAAGAGCCATTGCAGTATTACAGCAACCTCAGTAACTGCGTCAGGCTGGTGCCCGATGTCGAAAATCTCTACATGATTCCCTGCCCTGGACCGCAGCTCAATCCGGCCGCCATTATCGAATCCAGTGAAATGCGCCAGCTTATCGCCGATGCTCGCCAGCGCTTCGATTTTGTCGTGGTAGATTCGACGGCGCTGACGGCCTGCAACGATACGTTGCTTTTGGAGCCGCTGACCGATGGACTTTTGCTGGTGGGTCGTCCTGGGCTGACCGTTAAGAGCCGCTTTAATAGCGCTCTAGATGTGATGACTGATGAAGATCAGTTGTCCATGCGGTTGATTGCCGGAGTGATTAACGGCTCTGAAAATGTCGAGTCCTATGAGGCGGTGGATCCTGATCTAGACGTGGTGGATGATGAACTGCTGGATCCGGATGACCTGGAGGTATTGGAGGCGGCACGGGCAGCGAAGAAGCGCAAGTCCATGTCTGACCTGTCTTCGCCGGACTGGGATCGTCCCACTGCAGCGGCGGAAGAGCCTAAAGATGAGCGTCTGTTACCGGAAGATGCGGTTCTGCGATAGTTGCCTTTAGCATGGGGCTGTGAATTGCCATAACCTCCCGCTTCAGTCCCTGATTCAGGGGCGCTGGTTCAAGCTCATTTGCGGTGCCAGCTTCCAACACGTGCCCTCCGTGCGCAGTTCGGTGGTTGCCTACGGATTGGAGGGGGCTGATTGCATTGATGTGGCGGCGGAACCGGCGGTGGTGGCTGCGGCCAAAGAGGGGCTGGATGCCTGCGAAAGGCTGACGACTGGTGGAAGTAAGCCCCAGCGCGATCGCCATACCCAACTCCCGAGGGGTGATCGCTGGCAGCGGCCATGGCTAATGGTCAGCGTCAACGACGGCGAAGATCCCCATTTCCGAACGGCTCGATTCGATCCAAGCCGCTGTCCTGGAGATTGCCCGCGCCCCTGTGAACGGGTATGCCCTACAGGAGCGATTTCTGCAATCGGTGGCGTGACCGAACCCCTGTGCTATGGCTGTGGGCGCTGTTTGTCAGTGTGCCCCCACGGCTATATCGATGCGGTGACCTACCAGCGATCGCCTCAAGATCTACCGGCGCTGGTGTTGGATCTGGGTGTAGACGCCCTGGAAATCCATACCCACGTCGGCCACTACAAACAATTTCAAACCCTGTGGCGCTCCGTACGCCCCTACTTGCCAAACCTAAAACTGGTAGCCGTAAGCTGTCCGCGTCACCTGGAGGCGATCGCCTACCTTCACGACCTTTGGGACTGGGTTGCCAGCGACGTGCAACGGGCGGGCTGTGCATGGCTCTGGCAGGCGGACGGTAAGCCCATGAGCGGCGACCTGGGGCAGAAGGCGACGGATCCAGCGATCGCCTATGGGGAAGAGCTACTACAAACTGACTTGCCCGGCTTTATTCAGCTCGCCGGGGGCACCAACCAAACCACCGCAGATAAGTTGCGCCAGCAGGAGCTAATTGGAAAAATTGCCGGGGTTGCCTACGGGGGATACGCGCGATCGCAACTCAAACCAATCCTCGAACAGTTGGAGCAGCGGGAACAACAGTGCAAACAAACCCTGACCTTAGAATCCCAGGGGGATTTGCTAAATCAAGGGCGGGCGATCGCTCGTAACCTCATTGCCCCCCTCAAAGGGTCCGTTTCCTTTCCCACCGCTCATCTGGCATCTACTCCTCCAGTCCCCCCGAAAAACGTCTAGAACCCTACAGATTTATTGCTGATTGATGACTTTCTAAAATCCATTTGCATGATTGTCCCTGTCGTGATCCCAATGCTCCCCAACAAGCGTTACCATGCGGGCATGGGCAACCCCAAAAGACAGATTGGTAACGATAGATTACTCGGGACAAGCCGATCAAAGCAGATTGATTAAGACAACCTAATCAGGGCGTATAGCCTCAACGGACCTTGAAGAACAAAACAACGACGATTAACTAACCGTTATCTCCCCACGCGACACCGTTCCCAATAAATCCCTAAAAAAAGATGTCCAAACTCTAACGGCAAGTCTCTTCAATCCCGCTTAAGCGTCAACCTGTAAGCCCCTTGAGACTCCACAATCTCAGACGCTTTCAATCTGATTATTTAACTCCAGTCAATAATGACAGAGCCGCCCTACCTTGAGGGTATTGTCGGCAAAGTCGAACCTAAATATGCCCCAACCATTCACCGCTGACAACACGTCTAACGTGACGCCCGCGACTACGAATCCAGGAGAGCACCCTTTAGTCCAATCTACCCCCAATGTTGGGAACTCTAACTCCACGGATGGTCGCGACAGCACAAACCAACCTCAACAAACGCCGCCGCAGGAAAGCACTGCCCAGGCGTTTCAAAAAACTGAGCAGAGTGATACTGAGCACAATACTGAACCAACCGAACCAGTCGAATCGATGGAATCCATTGAACTAGGACGGACCCAGTCGAGTGGCGATCTGGAATTATTGCTATCGGTTCTGCCCACTTCCCTAACCCAACTTCTAAGCAGTCACGAAAAATTGGACGAGCTGGTGGAAGTGGTGATGGACCTTGGACGTCGCCCAGAAGCTCGATTTTTTAAGGGGTCAGAATACCTCGGCGAGATTATCGTCACCCAAGATGACCTAGACCACACCGTTGAGCGGGTGGGACATTTTGGCGGGGACAATCGGGCAGGGATTGAGGAAACCCTGCACCGGATCAGCGCCATGCGTAACCGCCAGGGAAAGGTGGTAGGACTGACCTGCCGCGTCGGGCGTGCAGTGTTTGGCACGATCGCCATGATTCGCGACCTGGTGGAAACCGGTGGCTCCATCCTGATGTTAGGGCGACCCGGTGTTGGCAAAACGACGGCGCTGCGAGAAATTGCCCGGGTGTTGGCGGATGACCTGAATAAGCGGGTGGTAATTATCGACACGTCCAACGAGATTGCAGGGGATGGGGATATTCCTCACCCGGCGATCGGGCGGGCGCGACGGATGCAGGTGGGACGACCGGAGTTACAGCACCAGGTGATGATCGAGGCGGTGGAAAACCATATGCCTGAGGTCATTGTTATCGATGAAATCGGCACGGAGCTGGAGGCATTGGCCGCCCGCACCATCGCCGAGCGGGGTGTGCAGCTAGTCGGAACCGCCCACGGAAATCAGCTAGAAAATCTGATTAAAAACCCGACCCTATCTGACCTGGTGGGGGGAATTCAGTCGGTCACCTTAGGAGATGAGGAGGCTCGACGGCGAGGGTCTCAGAAGACGGTGCTGGAGCGGAAAGCGCCGCCGACTTTTGAAATTGCCGTGGAAATGCAAGAGCGTCAACGGTGGGTGGTTTATCCAGAAGTAGCGAAGACCATTGACCAACTGCTGCGGAAGAAGCCAGCGGCCTATCAGGTGCGCACGGTGGACGACGGCGGTGAGGTGTCAGTTACCCACGAGCAGCCGGAGGAGCAGTTCCCGCTGGATTCGCCGAGGCGTGGGCGTAACGGCATGGTTTATGCGCCAATCCCCGGGGCTGACGGATGGCGTGGTGCGGGACGGATGCAGGCGGTACCGCCTCGGGTTTCGCGCGGTAATAATGCCAGTGCTTTGCGGCCGGTGGGGGCTGCCCTCAGTCCGTCGGAGGAGTTTCAGCAGCTTTTGGACGCTAGCCCTGCTGAGCCAGACAAGGGGGTGGACGATCGCGGTCGCATTAGCGGTTACACCTACGTTTATCCCTATGCCATTAGCCGCCACCAGTTGGATCAAGTGATTGAGCTGATGAATTTGCCAGTAATTCTGACGAAGGAGCTGGATTCAGCGGATGCGGTGTTGGCATTGCGATCGCACCTGAAAAACCATTCCAAGCTGCGGCATCTGGCTAAAAATCGACAGCTGCCCATCTACATCGTCAAGTCCAACAATATGTCCCAAATCAGTCGGACGCTGCGGCGGCTGCTGAAGATGGACGACGATGGCGGGCCGGAGCCTGTGGATTTGCGGCTATTTTCCAGCAAGGGTAGCGATGATGAGCTAGAGGCGTTGGAAGAGGCGCGGCTGGCGGTGGAGCAAATTGTGTTGCCCAAGGGACAGCCAGTGGAATTACTGCCGCGATCGCCCAAAGTTCGTAAGATGCAGCACGAGCTGGTGGAGCATTACAAACTCTCGTCTACCAGCTTTGGCGACGAGCCCAACCGCCGCCTGCGGATCTTCCCTGCTTAAGCGCAATATCGTTGGTTTCAGCGTCGTTAGTTTCAGCCAAGCCCCATGATTCCCAGTGCATCGCCCGCTCTCGATAACTTGGTCCTTAGTAATGAACCATTTTTCCTCGAGGGAGCGGACGACCGCCCTGCCTGCCTATTTCTCCATGGCTTAGGGGGCGGTCCCTATGAAGTGGGGTTGCTGGCACCTTTTTTGAACGAACGGGGATGGCCATGTCGAGCGATCGTCTATCCCGGCCACGATTACCGCCCCGTTAACGGCAAAATGCCTGATTCTTATTGGGAAGATTGGGTGGCACGGGCAGGAGAAACCTACGATCAACTTGTCGCAAGCCATGGAGAGGTGATTGTTATTGGTTTTTCTACAGGCTGTCCCGTATCGCTGGCGCTAGCCCTAGAGAAACAAAACAGTCATCCGGTAAAGGGGCTCGTTTTGATGGCACCGTTTATGGCGATCGCTCCATCCCGATGGGTTCCGATCCTGGGGGCAGCAGAGTTCGCCAATCGTCTGCTGGGCAACCTTGTGGGGAAAGTTCCTCGCAAGGGTTTAGCCATCAGTGACCCCGCGCTCCGCGAAGCTGCGATGAAAGCTTGCCATTTCAAGACGTTCAACTTGCGGGCAGTCAACAGTGCCCTAGATCTCATCAAAATCGTCAAATCCGAACTGGGTGGCGTGAAGCAGCCCACCCTAATTTTTCAGGGGAAAGACGATTCAGTGGTTGCTCCTCAGGGTGCCCAGTGGATTTTTGATGGATTGGCGTCGGAGGATAAGACGCTGCATTGGTTAGAGAATTCCAATCACTTTGTGCCGTTGAATGGCGATCGCGATTTTGTCTTTGAAAAAATTCAAGCCTTCCTAGATCGACTGTAGGTCAATCAAGAAAGGCTCAAAATTTATTTGGTTTCGCTGCTTTTTGCGGCTAACTACGCAGTGGGACCTAAGCCAATTTGACCGGCGTATACTGCCTGGTCGCCTAGTTCGTCTTCAATGCGTAGAAGCTGGTTGTACTTAGCAACGCGCTCACTACGGCACAGGGAACCGGTTTTGATTTGACCAGCACGGGTTGCAACGGATAGGTCGGCGATCGTGGTGTCAGCGGTTTCACCGGAGCGGTGGCTGATCACGGACCGATAGCCAGCGCGGGTAGCTACATCGATCGCCATCAAAGTTTCGGTCAAGGTTCCAATCTGGTTGAGCTTAATCAGAATTGAGTTCGCCGCACCCATACCGATGCCCTTAGCCAAACGCTCAGGGTTGGTCACAAACAGGTCATCGCCCACCAGTTGAGTCTTCTGACCAACGGAACCGGTCATCTTGGTCCAGCCTTCCCAGTCATCCTCAGCTAAACCGTCCTCGATGGACACAATGGGATAAGCGCCCACTAGCTTGTCTAGGTACGCAATGGTCTCATCCACGGAATGGGCGGAACCATCGAAGGTGTACTGACCATCCTTGAAGAACTCGGTGGAAGCAACGTCTAGCGCCAGCGCCACCTGCTCACCGGGCTTATAGCCAGCGGACTCGATCGCCGCAATCAGCAGATCCAACGCTTCCTGGTTGGAGCCCAAGTTCGGGGCAAAACCACCTTCATCACCAACGCCCGTCAGCAGGTTCTTCTCCTTCAACACCTTGCTTAGGGATGAAAACACCTCAGCACCCCAGCGCAGCGCTTCCTTAAAGGAATCGGCACCCACCGGCACGATCATAAATTCCTGAATATCAACGTTGTTATCCGCGTGGGCACCGCCATTGATCACGTTCATCATCGGCACTGGCAGCACATTGGCGATCGGTCCGCCCAGATAGCGATACAGCGGTAAACCGGTGGCCACTGCCGCTGCTTTAGCATTTGCCAAGGACACCGCCAAAATTGCGTTGGCACCCAAGTTGGACTTATTACCCGAGCCATCCTTCGCAATCATGACGGCATCCACTTCCGCCTGTTGCAGCGCATCGTAGCCGTAGAGTTCCGACGCTAAAATTTCGTTTACGTTTTCGACGGCTTTTTGCACGCCCTTGCCGCCGTAGCGAGAAGGATCATCGTCGCGCAATTCGTGGGCTTCAAAGGTTCCGGTGGATGCACCGCTGGGAACCTGGGCCAGA
>JBCCTE010000057.1:0-9932 GCA_039198915.1 Cyanobacteria bacterium P01_D01_bin.73
AGTTCATCATGTAGTACTCCTCCTTCTCCGCATTTTCGGGTCGCCAAGTCCTTTGCTTGAGAACTGTGGAATTTCCAAGGGACTCAAACAGCTCCCGAAACACTTCGACTTCCATTTCCCCTGGATTCTCATCCATCAACCCCATTAGATGGGCAAGTTTCTGGGCACGGAAAAAGTAGTTTCGCTGGAGCTCGCTGTGTAAATTTGTGCGGATAATCCCCTCGTTTGCCAGGACTGTTTTCATCGCCGCTAGGCCCACTGATGGATCCGGCTGAAGATAAAGCAGCTCATCACAATTGATGTAATCAAACTTCTCAGGTAGCAGCTGCTCTAACTCCTCTAGTTTTAAGACTTCAAATCGGCAGCGATCGCCGAACCCATAATGCTCCATTCGCTCCCGAGCTAAATCAAGGGAAGCTGGGGATAAATCAACGCCCACCAGAGTAGTTCCTGGATTCGCCAGGGCTAACGTTAACGTCCCAAAGCCGCTACCACAGCCCACGTCCAAAATGCGCTTGCCTTCGGTTTCCACTATCTTCTGATATCGCCGATGGTAAGCCGTCACCAAACAGTGGTTGTACAACCGAAGGGAAGTGGGTTTTGCCTCTAGTGGCTGACGAGGATAGGGCGCTCGGTCAAACTGGGCGCGGATTTTCGCCAGCCGTTCACGCTCCTCGGGCGGCAAAGCAGCATCGTTATCCAACGTGCTTGGATCGACATCGGCGGCAGAAGCATTGGGCGATTCAGGAAGAGGCATGGGTAAAGACTTAACTCAGCAAACCGAATGGTGTTCTTCAAAGTTGGTGTGAGCGACAGCCAGCGTTTTTTCAAGATGACGTCATGCCAAAACCTGAATCGCAGTGTCTTCAGTTACTCACTGAACCGAGTGGATTCAGAGCAATTATGCCCCGATCGCCCCATGAAAATGGCAATACTGAAGAAAAACGGTATCTATCAGTAATAAAGAACCGTCACTTCATCTCCGTCACCCGTGACAGTATTCAACTTTGCCGTCCATATGGAATGGGCATCGCCAACCGAAATCAGCAATGCCCATCAACACCATCGAGCTTGTAAACTCCGGCGTAAGCCTAGCTACCCAAGAGGCGCGAGACGTAGTCGTTATCCCAGCCAGCTCTGCGACGCTTCGCCTCAATCTCACCGGGAATGGAATCGTCATCCTTCAAACGGTTGAAAGCAACGTCGCGAATGCACGTCAGGTTTGCTGATGCATTTTGATTGTCATTCGAGGACGCTCCACTGGCAGGTGCAACATCGAGAAGCCAATGGGGCTGATTGTCCAGCTCCCAATGGCTGCGAACCGCCTTAGCAAATTCCTCAACGCCGTCCTCTGTACTGAGTAGGTAAAAACGCCGCTCAAAGATCGGGTCCCTGCCCGGCAGACGACATTCCGTTTCCACCATGCCAATCTGCTTAAGCCCCTGCCACAGATTTTCCTTTGCCATGTATTGAGTGCCGTCAACTAGCCAATGTCGGCGAATGTCAACTCGGCTGCGACTTGAGGACACCGTTTGATGGAATTCGTGGGGAACGTTCTGAAACTCGGCTTGATTTACAGAGGCGAAAAGCTTCGCTACTTCCTGGTACGAACCAGCGGTTTCGTTTTTGGTGCTGAGAATGTAATCGCCGCCGCCGTCAATAATCGCTTTCGCAGTGCTCTCTTGGACGGTTGCCCCATCAATAGTGACCACATTCCCTGCAAGGGATAAGACTTCCAATAGCTTGGGTAAGGCGGTTAACTCGGTGGAGCCTGCGGCGATCGCCATCTGTCCAAACACCAAACGATTCCGCGCCATCCAAACGCTGGCGGTGCTTAAGACATTTTCACCCTGCTCAAACTGAATTCCCTGTTTGAGCCAGTCAGAACAAGACTCCTGGAACTGGTCCGGATCCAGCGAAGCAAACAAGCGCTTAATCAAACCATCTGTCGGAATCCCCTCGTTTAAGCCCAAAAAGCTCTTAAGCCACTGCTCCTTCGCCTCGCCATAGCCTTGAATATCAGCCCAGTCGTCAGCTCCACTGGTCACAGCGCAGGCGGCCAGACCAACGGTCCCCAACAACTTGTGGTCAGCAAAATCCCCCGCCCGTCTGCCAAGCAGCTTTTCAAAATAGTTAGAAGAGGTCGCCTTGTTGGCTTCCGACGCCACCCCATTGTCGCGCCAAGGGTCGTTGTAGGGTTGGTTAACGCTCATCATTTGCTCAGAGCAAACGAAGATATAACCGCATGCCTCCAACACATTCAGTAGTCTCACTGCTGTGCCAGCCAAATGCTCCCGGTCAACGGGCTCCTGAGTCAGAGGGTTGAGGGGATGGACCTGTGCCAGGCGATCAACCAAGGCGTCAAGGGATTGAGGACCCTCTTTCAGGGGCATCAAAACCGGCAGCAGCGGCGCTCCAATCCCAGTAACCGACTGAGGCGTAGGGAAGTAGGGCTTCGGACCAAACCCCCGCCACTCCTGAGCTGCTTTCACCATATCCTCATAAAAATTCCCAGTTTGCAGCATGGGATGGCAGTGGATCGTTGCAGATTTCCACTGTTCCATTGACCAGTTGACAACGGGCGATCGCTTGGCCGGAGGCGTAGGGCTGCACCGGAAATCAATCAAACGATTGTCCGGCATCAACCAATCCACCAGCTCCAGCTTCTGCTTATCGCTCATGCGATTCATCACCGACTGGAGGCGCTCCGGCAGCGGCTTATCGGTAACAAAAATCTTCTTCCAATCCCATCTCTGAGGGGCAACCATGCCACACCAGTGCACCCCAGCCTGTTCCATCAACGAAAAAGAATTGTCGATCGTAAAACCGTTATCTCCCTGCAACAGGAAATTGGCTTGGATAACCTCCACCTTCTGCTCTCGGCTGGCTCCGGCATAGTTGCCCCAAGATTGCTTAATGAAGGTATTGGGAGCCAAATACTCCACAAGCTCAAGGAAATTATTAATCGCCTCTTCACTATTGGAAAGGCTATCTGGATCCAGCATCTGGCTCGCCTTTTGGGAGTTCAAAAAGCGCATCCGCTGATAATAGTCGTGGAGATTGACCCGTAAAATCCCCTCCGGCTTCAGCATGTTAGTAACAGCCTTCAAACTGGCTGCCGGATCCGTACACAAATACAGCACCTCGTCGAAATTGATGTAGTCAAACTTTCGACCCAGCCGCCCCACATTATCCAAATCCATAACGTGGAACTGAAGGCGATCCGTGAGCCCCCAATGTTCCGCCCGCTTCTTCGCCAACTCCACTGATCGCGGCGAAAGGTCAACACCCACCACAGTGGTCCCAGGATTAACGTGAGCCAAAGCCAGAGCCTTATATCCAGACCCACAGCCCACATCTAAAATGCTCATCCCCTGGGTATCAACCACACGAAAGTCACGCTGATAAAACGCAGTGACCATACTGTGCTCGTAAAACTTGGCGATATCCTCCTCAATCTTCTTCTCCAGAGGAACCCAAGGGTAAGGCGTTCCGTCAAACTGCCGCTTCAGGGCTTCTAAACGGGCTGCCTTATCAGAATTGCTGGGAGCCGTGGTCTGTGATGGATTAGCCATTGGGGATAGAAATTGGGATTAAAAAATTTTGGATCGCTCTACCGACATCGGTAAAGCAGCGTGGGCTCTATTGAAGCGGAGCTAAACAGCTCTCCTGATTCCATCGAGCCTGCGTTTTATTTTGGGAAGCTCGAGCCCAAAGGACCCAGCTGTAGAAATCTCAGCCAAGCGTTGAAGCGCCATAGCTCTCAAGCTACGTTTTGGCTGGTTTTTAGACCGTAGGCTAGGTGATGCGTGCCCTAGGCATTCATTCGCTCTGGCAGGACATATCCCCACCTCGCCATCTCCTTCAACAGGTGACGCAGGGGAGCAGATGCCTGCTCAACGGTGGTTGGAGCCAACGTTCCCGGATCAACGGGATTAACTTTCTGCCAGTAATCCACTAGCTCAGCAAAGGTCTTGGTGCCCTCCATCAACGGCACCAAACCAATCACAAGGGCGCCGCTGATATTGTTGATTCCCCAACCGGTATTAAAGAACGGACGCAGCTGCAAATCCTGGAAGTAGGTTACGGCGTTGCTTAGGGACTGCTTGAAGAGGTCGGTGTTGAGCTGGGGATTTAACGAGATTTTTGCCGTTTGCCAGTCATCGGGCTCCCACTGGTCAACCGGCAGCCACTCGCTGGCAGCGTTGGGCTGACCACAGTAGAAGTCCAAAAGTCGATGACTTGACGCCAACAGGTCGTGAACGTGTAACTTCGCTGCTTCCGATGCTTGGGCTAGTCCTTGTTGCAGAAAATCGGGCATACCGGTGGCTTCATTCATCAAATCCTCGATGCGCCAGGTTTGCCAGTCCACCATACCGATCCAGTCTAAGCCAGCGCGAGTCAGGCAGTCGAAAATGTGGGCAATGGTGAAACCACGATCCTCATGGAACAGGTAGTTCATCATGTAGTAGGATTCGCTGTCTGCCTGTTCCGGTCGCCAAGTTTGCTGTCTGAGGGGAACCGTCGGCTTCAATGATTCGAATAACTGTCGGAAGATTTGAACTTCTTTCTGCCCAGGGTTTCCCTGCATTAGTCCCATGGATCGGGCTAGCTCCTGAGCGCGGAAGAAGTGGGTCCGCTGCATGGCGCTGTGTAGATTGGTGCGGATAATGCCGTCGTCCGCCAGAATGCTCTGCATAGATTTCAATCCTACCGCTGGGTCCGGCTGTAGATACAGCAGCTCGTCGCAGTTGATGAAATCAAACTTTTCCGGTAGCAGCTTGTCGAGCTCTTCTAGCTTGACGACTTCAAAGCGGCAGCGATCACCAAACCCATGGTGCTCCATCCGCTTTTGTGCCATATCCAACGATGCGGGGGATAGGTCAACCCCCACCAAAGTCGTCCCCGGATTAGCCAAAGCCAAGGTCAACATGCCAAATCCACTGCCGCAGCCCACGTCCAGAATCTTCTTGCCCTGGGTATCAATCAACTTTTGATTTCGTCGGTGGTAGGCGGTTACCAAGCAGTGCTGGTAAAGCTTCCAAGCGGTGGGCTTTGCCTCCAGCGGCTGGTTGGGATAGGGGGCCCGGTCAAACTGAGCGCGAATCTTCTCCAGCCTCTCTCGCTCCGCCGGCGACATATTGGCTTCGTCACTTTGGCTAGGCGCACTTTTGACGGGCTTATTTTTAGTGGATTTATTTTTGCCGGGTTTCTTGGGACTTGCAGCGGCGGTCGCGGTTGATTTAGACGAAGACATGGGCAACGATGATGGCAGCTAACCGAGTAAAGATATAGCGGAAAGTCACGCTTAGTAAGCGTCTTGAAGGGGCGATCGCCTAAAGGGCAGGCCGCAGTGGTCTATGGTCATGGCTTTAGTTATGACTCTAAAATTAGGACCGATGTGTAGTCCTAAAGCCCATCGTCACTACATTTCACTACACCTAAAGAGTGACAGTCTTGCAGACGCCAATGTTTCGGGAAACGGAACACATAGAAACATTTGTAAAATACCAGAACGCAGGGATATGTCGCTGTTGTAAGGGACAAACAGGGCGCAACGGTAACAGTTTGAACTATTTCAACAGGACAGATTCTTGACGACTCTCAGAGATTTAGTTAATCAAATTTAATTGGTGCATCTGATCGAGTTTTCCTGCGATCGCAATCACACCGGCCGGTATTCTAGTTTGATTTCATAGATGAAGGGAAGCAAAAGGCGTGGACAAATCCATTGGATTTAGCCCTATCCATGCCCGTCTCTAGTACTATGTCTACCTGTTTGTCTGTTCTGCCTACGCTGGCTTCGCGATCGCCGATTTCCAAGATACTTCTAAAACCCTTGGTGGATGATTGCTTAAAGTTCTAAACAATTTAGGCTGTCGCGTTACGGAATTGTGCCGTGATTCGATGGACTCAGATTGAGATAATTCTTCAACAGATTGTGAATCGACTGTCCAAATCCAGTAAATTGTCGGTATCAGCAGTTGACCTTTTCTCCAAATATTCAGCAGCTTGCTATGGTCAATGACCCCTTCAGTGGACCTGCTTCTGAACCGGATAGACGGCTACCGTCGCCTTCCCCGGAGACCCGATCGCCTGAGGAGTTGGCGATCGCCCTCGCGGAAGCTGAAGCTGCTTTATCGCTTAAGGAGCAGCAGTTGGAAGCGGCTGTCACTTCGCTGAAGGAAGCCCAGTCTCAGCTAATGCAGTCTGACAAGCTGTCATCCTTGGGAGAGCTTTTGGCCGGCGTTGCCCATGATATCAACAATCCCATTGGCTTTATTCTGGGAAACCTGATCCACATCAATCAATACGTTGATGACGTCAAAAATTTAGTTGAACTGTACCAGTCGGAGTATCCAAACCCCAGCGCCATCCTTGTTGAAGAGATTGAGGCGATCGAGCTAGATTTTCTGCTTGAAGACTTGCCGAAGACCTTGGGATCAGTGAGATTTGGCGCGGAGCGGGTGCGAGATATTGCTCTAGCGCTACGCAATTTTGTTCGCAGCGATGATCGAGAGCTGCAAACCACTGATATCCATGAGTTGCTCGATAGCGCAATTTTGATTTTGAACCATCGCCTAAAAGGCAATGAGTATCGCGAAACGATTGAGATTAATCGCCAGTATGGTGGCATTCCCCTGATTCCTTGCTATCCGGGACCGATGAACCAGGTGTTTATGAATATCATCGGCAATGCGGTGGATGCCCTGGACGAGTACGCCAGCTTGCAAAGTCCTGCGGAGCCCGGAGCTGCTCAAGATTTAGTTATCACCTTAAGCACCCAGATTGTGGAAGGCGACCAGCTGCAAATTGCTATCCACGACAATGGTCCGGGGATTCCTGCAAAAATCAAAACTTTGTTATTTGAATCGTTTTTCACGACGAAGCCTGCGGGGAAAGGAACGGGACTGGGGCTGGCGATCGCCCAGCAAATCCTAGAGGAGCGGCACAACGGTACGATTTCCTTCACTTCTACCCCCGAAACGGGAACTACGTTTACGCTAACGTTGCCGATTTTTCCTGAGGATACGGATTCTTAAACGGATTAGCCACAGTGGCAGAGTCTGGATAGCGAATCGGGCAGCGACGTCAGGTAACGGCTTCGAATGCATTAGTGCACGATAAATAAAAAAAGCCCCTTTCCCTAGAGAAAGAGGCTTGAGGTGAGAACAAAACTATGGACTTTGCCTACTTAAAGACGCTTTAGTTCCGCTCAAGCAGTAACTAAACTCGGACGGCTTCCAGGCTTTCCTTCGCCGCCTCGCTGTTGAGGAATTTCTCCAGCTCGGTAAGTTGCTCCTCGTCGATCTTGGTTTGCATTGGGCAGAACTTCGGTCCACACATAGAGCAGAATTCGGCAGTCTTGAAAATATCCGCCGGCAGCGTTTCATCGTGGTATTCCTTCGCCCGCTCCGGATCCAAAGACAGCTCAAATTGCCGGTTCCAGTCGAACTCGTACCGCGCTTTTGATAACTCGTCGTCGCGATCGCGCACCCCCGGCCGATGGCGAGCAATATCCGCCGCGTGGGCCGCAATCTTGTAGGCAATCAAGCCATTGCGCACATCCTCCGCGTTCGGCAAACCCAGGTGCTCCTTCGGCGTGACGTAACACAGCATCGCCGTGCCATGCCAACCCGCCACCGCCGCACCGATCGCGCTAGTGATATGGTCATACCCCGGCGCAATATCCGTCACCAACGGACCCAGCACATAGAAAGGCGCTTCAGAACACTCCTCCATTTGCTTTTTCACATTGAACTCAATCTGATCCAGCGGCACATGCCCCGGACCTTCCACCATCACCTGCAAATCATGCTCCCAAGCACGGCGGGTTAGCTCACCCAACGTTTTCAACTCCGACAGTTGAGCCTCATCGGACGCATCATGGGTGCAGCCGGGACGCAGTGAATCTCCCAAACTAAAGGACACATCGTACTTTTTGAAAATCTCGATAATGTCATCAAAATGGGTGTACAAAGGATTTTGCTTATGGTGATGCAGCATCCATTTGGCAATAATTCCGCCGCCGCGAGACACAATCCCCGTAATCCGTCCCTTGACCATGGGCAGATATTCCATCAGCAAGCCCGCGTGGATGGTCATATAGTCCACCCCCTGCTGAGCGTGCTTCTCGATTACATCTAAGAAATGCTCCGCCGTCAGGTTTTCAATCTTGCCATGGACACTTTCCAACGCCTGGTAAATCGGCACAGTACCAATGGGCACCGGAGACGCACCGATAATCGCCGTACGGATTTCGTCCAAATTGCCGCCGCCGGTGGATAAGTCCATCACCGTATCAGCGCCATATTTAACCGCCAGCTTCAGCTTGGCAACCTCTTCATCCATATCAGAGGAGTTAGGAGAGGCGCCAATATTGGCGTTGACTTTGCACTTGGATGCGATCCCGATCGCCATGGGCTCCAAGTTTTCGTGATTGATATTGGCGGGAATAATCAGCCGCCCTCGGGCAACTTCAGTGCGAATTAGCTCAACGGGCAACCGTTCCCGCTGCGCCACGTAGTGCATCTCCTCCGTCAGTAGCCCCTGGCGGGCGTAGAACATTTGGGACACATTTGCTTGCCCCCGTCGCTTTGCAACCCAATCGGTACGCAACATATTCGGTTTAACCTCAATGAACAGCTTCCCTCCGCCGGTGTGAACCGGGTCAGGTTCTAAGGGTGCTTCTCAGCCTGGATTGCCCAATTGATGGCGATCGCGACGCCCCTAGCTCGACTCATAATGGATGCCGTTTTATGGATGCTGTCTTACCCTTGGTTTCGCCAAAAGATAAGCATTTCCCAGCATTTCCAGCGGATGAATCTAAGGGCAAATAGTAACACCTGACATCGGGGTAGCTTCAAGGATTTGCCACAAAGTAAATTAGAATTTGCTGACGGCACTGTTGTCGTTATATCTCTGCACTAAATTACTAGGAGCTTTGAATTAATTTCTGTATTTTTGAAATAAAACCCCCCATTTCTATCCTGAATAGACTAACCGAGAAATAGGCTTAGAAAGACATGAAGAGCTGTCTTTGCTGCAATTAAGATTATATTAAAATTCAGAACCGTTTCTTAAGCAAAACCCAGCAACGAATGTCCACCACATCCAGCTCCGAAGTTGAATCACCAACCGCCGCCGAATCCTCTCCTACTACCTCTTCCGAGCCCTCCCCGTCTCGCCAGCAGCTATGGAAAGCTGCAATCAAGCTGCCCATGTATACGGTGGCGGTGGTTCCAATTGGAGTGGGCAGTGCAGTGGCGGCCCACGACACCGGTCAAATTAATGGACTGAATTTAGGATTGTTTTGGTTTGGGGCGATCGCCAGTATTGCGTGGCTAAATTTAACAAGCCATTCGGATTTTAAAAGGTTTTAATATTTCAGAAGAACATATAAAAAGCGGACTATCGAAGGTTTCTGAAAATACCGGTCTAAAAGGGCGGTGGCAGATTTTGGGAACCCAGCCAAAAATAATTTGCGATACCGGGCATAACAAGGAAGCACTTACCTACATATTTAGCCAGATCGCGACGGAATCTTTTGATAATCTTCACATTGTTTTTGGTGTAGTTAATGACAAGGACATTGCTTCAATCCTACCAATAATGCCTAAATCGGCTACTTATTATTTCTGTAGGCCTAACGTTCCTAGAGGATTGGAAGCTGAAATTTTACAATCACAATTTCGAGCCCATGGATTTATTGGTAAAGCCTATAAAAGTGTTAATCATGCTTTACAGGCTGCAAAAATAGAGGCAAAAAATACTGATCTAATTTTTGTTGGAGGGAGTACTTTCGTGGTTGCTGAGGTGATATAGATTTTTTTGCTTAAAACCTTTTGCCAATTAAAAATCTAAACTATATTTGCAAACCTATTTTAGGGCGCGTAGCTCAGTTGGTTCAGAGCACTTGGTTTACACCCAAG
>JBCCTE010000058.1:0-9929 GCA_039198915.1 Cyanobacteria bacterium P01_D01_bin.73
AGCGATTTTGGCGTCCTTTGTGGGGGCGGTGGTGGCGCAAACCCTGGGGGGCGAGGCGCTGCCGGTTAGCCTAAACGGGCTGGGGATGGAGACGGGATTTCGGGCTATGGAAATTCCGGCCTACGTGGTGCTGGGGGTATTGGCAGGGGCGTTTGGGGCGTTTTTCAATCGGGGAATTTTGGCGAGTCTGCGGCGCACAAAGCGCTGGAAGATTTCTCTGTCGCTGAAGATGGCGATCGCCGGGGCCATATCGGGGCTGACGGTATCATTTTTGCCGGAAGCGTTTTGGAACTATAGCTGGCTCCAGGAAGGGCTGCTGCTGGATACGGAAGCGTGGCTGAAGGTGGCGATTTTTGGCGGCAATTTTGCTCTAACCTTTATTGCCTTTGCCTCCGGCGCGCCGGGGGGATTATTTGCGCCGTCGCTGGTGTTGGGCGCGGTGTTGGGATCGTGGGTGGGTTGGTTGAGTGGTTTGTGCTTTGGCGTTGACGTGACGGCGACCTATTCCCTGGTGGGAATGGGGGCGCTGTTTGGGGCGGTGTCGCGGGTGCCCATGACGGCGATCGCGATCGTTTTCGAAATGACCGCCGACTTCAAGGTGGTGCTGCCCTTAATGATTGGCGTTGTGATTGCGTACCTCATTGCCGATCGCCTGGACGCCGGTTCTCTTTACGGTCGTCTGTTGGAGTTGCGGGGGATTCGCCTACCGGCCCAAACCACTAGTACGGACGTTTTGGCGCGATTGACCGCCGAAGATGTGATGCATTCGCCAGCGGAAACCCTGGATGCGAAGCTCACCCTCGAGGAAGTGTTGCAAGCCTTCAAAAGGTCTCACCACCGTGGATTTCCCGTGGTTAAAGGCAATAACAATTTAGTGGGCATTGTCACCCAGTCGGACATTACGGACTGGAGCAAGCTGCACCTGCCCCCCTCCGCTCGGCTACAGGACATCATGACCCACCGTCCCATCACGGTGACCTTGGCCGATAGTGTGGCGGAAATCCGTTATATGTTTAGCCGCTATCGCCTCAGTCGGCTGCCGGTAATGGAAGGGAGGCGGGTGGTGGGCATTGTTACTCGTAGTGATTTGCTGCGGGTGGAGACAGACCAGCTCGGGGGGGAGGCGTCCCCTGCGACGGTGCGTAAGCCGTCTTACCTGGTGTACGCTCGCCGATCGCCCAATACGGGCCACGGTCGTTTGCTACTACCTCTCAGCAATCCCAAAACGGCTGGGGCGATGGTGCGTCTAGCACTGGCGATCGCCAAGGATCGCGATTACGAGTTGGAGTGTCTACACACCGTGGTGTTGCCGCCGGGGCAATCGCCCTCGGAAACCCCCATTGACTTATTCAATTTGGGCGATCGCTGCACCATGCTGGACTACGCTTTTCAGCTAGGGCAGCAGGTTGACGTCAATGTCCACGTCCAGGTGCGGTCTACCCACGACGCCACCCAGGCAATTTTGGAAACCATCGAAAAGCGCCACATTGACATGGTGCTGCTGGAAGCAGCGGATCCCCAGTCCGACGGCATCTTTGATCGCAGCGTCCAGCGTCTGGGTCAAAAAGTCCCCTGCGAGCTAGCAATCCTACGCTGGTCCCCTTCCACCCTTGCCCAACTCAACCGGCGTTCCAGCCCCTACAAAAGTTCAGCCTTCTCCACAGCAGTTCCCTCCACCTACGACCCAGAGCTGATAGAAATTTTGCATCAGCTGCGTCAGTGGGTGGTGTTCCTCGGCGGCGGTCCCAACGCGAAGTGTGCCCTGCGGTTACTGCCAGGATTAACAGCTCTGGAACGACACAACCCTGGGCGATCGGCAGGCATTCACCTTTGCCAAGTTGCCACCATCGACCAGCGTATATCGCCGGATCCAACGGACTTAATCGAAGCTCAGCGCTACCTCAAAGCCCGTACCCCGGTGTCCATCACCCTCGGTCAAACCTTTGGAGAGGATGTGCTATCGACGATGTTGTCCGTTAGCGATCAACAAAGGGCATCGGTGCTGATATTGGGCATCAGTCGGGAAAGCTTTATGCAACAGGCAATTCGAGGTAATTTGCCCCAGCAGATTACCGCTGCCAGTGATCGCACCATCATCCTGGCCCGCGACGCTCTCCATAATCTGCAGTAGCCCATTAATCAACCAATATCCAATTATTCGCCCGCCAATTAACCAATATCCAATTATTCGCCCGCCGGTCCCTCAGCTAATCCGGGATAAAACACCTGGTAATACCAGGCAAAACTTTTCCGAAACTCTTTTTCCATGCGCGAAGAGATGACGTGCTGGGACGGTGGTGAAATAGTGGGGCGGGTTTGGTGGCGATATTTGAAGCGGTAATAGCTATCGCTTTCATGGGGGCGAACCGTCAACGCTTTGGGATCAATGGTGTGGGGCGGCAGACCGAGCCACTGATAGATATTTTCCATAACGGTGATTGGCTCCAGCATTAGGTGCTCGAACACCACATAAAATAAGTCTGCTTGAATTAATTGCGGTAGATCTTGCACGGATTTAAGAGCGTTCAAAGCAGAGCCGACAACTCCCGAATTTCCGAACAGGCGATCGCCGCGATCGTAGGTGGAAAGTTGCGCCAAATTATCAGGAAAATCAATCCAAAGGGTTTTCTGATGCTGCGCCTCAATGGAGCCGTAAATTTGCCCCAGCTCCCGAACACAAATTAGAATTTTGCTGCGGGGATCAAGGAGTTTTACCAAATCAACTTGGTTTAACCAGCCACGATTTTTATCGACCACCCAGTCGTACTGACTTTCCGCAAACCATCCGTTTACGAACCCTCGAAATGCCCGGTCCAATCGACCATAGGCAATGTCAAAATCTGGGTCAAGCTGCGCTAGAAAAAACTCGTTATCACTGATACGCTCTCGCAGCATCGTCAGGCAATTAAAAACCGGAGAACTGTGGATGGCCGGGTCCACCGAAGGGTGCTCTCCCAGAAGCTGACACAAAAGCGTCGAGCCTGATCGCGGCAGTCCCGATACAAAAATAATTTGCTTATCCAGGGAAGGAGAGGTTGAAGCGGATGCCGACATAAGTTCAACGCTTAATCAGAAATTGAATCAAAAATTGCCTAGGCAAAGGGTGTTTAGGCGCGAGGCATAAATTTTGCTCAAACCTCCACCAATAGCTCACTAACAGTGCTTGATTGCAGTACACACAATTTTGTCGCCTAAGGGGTATCGGGTTGGGTATGATCGAATCATAGGGCGCATCAGGTTGCGGTCACAGCTTGAAAAAGCTTGGCTGACCAACTCAATCAATATCAATTTAATTCGATTAATTTAACCGAGACCACTTGTCTGGGATCGTATATTTGGCGAGATGTTTGACGAATTTGGCGAGACCCATTTGAGTTAACCAAACTGAGCCAGTTCTAACCTACCCATTCTGGCGGAGGCTGGCCGAACGTTAGCTTTTGAGCTGGTTCCTTAGCTAATCAAAGCTAGCCAAAGGGATGTCAAAGCCCGTCAGTCCCGTCAATTAGTCTACCTACGAAAAATTCCAGTTATTTACTTTTGAGCAATCTTTTAATTCAGATTCAACCTTCCGTCCGGGCAATCGGTGGCCGGGACATGAAGGATCTAGTACGCCTGAAACTTCAATTTCATGGGGATTTGGGTGATAAAAACGCCGGGAATAGCCAGAAAAAACAGACTCACTGAGCGACATGCAACACCATCCCGAACGCCTCTACGATGCTATTAATGCCAACGAATTAGGTGCCATTATTACCGAACACCGCAATCTCTTGCTGTGCAGCCTGCTGCGACCGATTTTAGATACGTTCGAGCAGGAGGGCATCCAGATGTCGGCGGTGCTACGGGCGTTGGCGACGCTGGCTCAACAGCGAGGTGGAACCTTAGCAACAGTGGATGCCTCCAGCCCCTGGTTGCGATGCGAAGCACTGCTGCGGGAGGCGCAGGCTATGGCGACGTTGGCGGAACAGCGCCCTGATAAGGCGGCTGCAACTCCGAGTATCGATGGGGAACGTAATGCGGCATTGGATTATTTGGCGCAGGCGGGGCGATCGCCGGCTACTGATGCTCAGCAAAATGGGGCGATCGCCGACGAGATGACCGAAGACGGGTTGGCGCTGGATGGCGAACTAGATGGTCTAGATCTCAGCCAGCTAACCGCGGGGATAGATTTATCCAAGCTGAGGGCAGATCTGGAGGAAGAGGCAGAGTTTGCCGCCGACGATATTTCCAACAACGGCAATTCAGCTAGCCTAAACGGCGATGGACAGCCCGATGCCAATGGTCAAAACAACGGCGCTGCTATGGCCAATGCTGGAGTACCCCTTTCGGATTCTGGCTCAGTGGATTGGTCCCAGGTCAGTGAAGATGAGGCTTGGGCTAGAGAGTTGTTGGAAGATAACTAACTGAAAAATTGGTCTACGGAATCACTGAGGCTGACCTAGCTATCCCGCTCTAGCTATTCCAATGGCGCGCTAAAAGTAGTGCACCATTGTTACGTTAGTCTGATTTTCTGTGTTAGCTCGCTGCAACCAAAGCGCTTAGAACACCTTCAAACATGGCTAATCCGTCGATGCCGCCGGTTGCCGCTTCCGTCGCCCGCTCCGGGTGGGGCATCATGCCGACCACGTTGCCCTTTTGATTGCAAATACCAGCGATGTCGTTGAGGGAGCCGTTGGGGTTTGTCCAATTTGGCGATCGCCCGTCCGATACGTAGCGGAACAGTACCTGTCCGTTGTCTTCCAAAGATTTGAGGGTGTCCTTGTCCGCCTGATAGCGCCCCTCGCCGTGGGCAATGGGCAGGGTGAGTACGGTGCCTGGTTTGTAGCCTTGAACCCAGGGGCTGCGATCGCCCTCCACTCGGACGCCAACGCGATCGCAAACAAAGTGTAGATTCTGGTTCCGCGTTAGGGCCCCCGGCAGCAATCCAATTTCCGTCAAAATCTGAAAGCCGTTGCAAATGCCTAGTACCAGCTTGCCGGCGTGGGCAGCTTCCACCGTTGCCTGCATTGCTGGAGAAAACTGGGCGATCGCCCCGCAGCGAAGGTAATCTCCGTAGCTAAATCCACCGGGCACAACAATTGCGTCCAAGTCCGACAGGTCCGATTCCTGGTGCCAAACCATCCGCGTCGGCTGCTGCAAAATCCCTTCCGTCACCCAGCGCACGTCGCGATCGCAATTGGAGCCGGGGAAAACAATAACGCCAAATTTCATAAGCGGGGGCGGGTAATCAACCTGCAATAGCTAACCAAATTTACCACTGGCGATCGCCCCGCAGAACGGTTTATTCAATAATTTAGGCTCTTAATCTGGGCATCATCCACCCATTTGAGACCAGGTCGACGCCAGAAATACAATCACCGCCACCAGCGCCAAAACCCCTTGAATAATGCTGGAAACTACTGACCCGAGAACGATTCCGATTGTTGCTTTGAGCGATCGTTTTGCCCCCACAACAATGGGCGTGCGGGACTTCAACCGGAAGGCAAATTCGCCGCAAAATGCTCCTATAACCGGTCCCACCAAAATTCCAATTAACGGTCCTCCGAAGGGCAACGCTGGCAGCAGTCCAAAAAAGCCCAGCGCCAGCCCAACAAAAGCGCCAATCTGCCCCCAGGAGCTAGCGCCAGCCTGCTTCGCGCCCAAAATACTCCCCAGAGTGTCAATCACAAGGCTAAACAAAAGCACCACGATCGCCACCGCCAACGGCAGCCCAACGGAGCCAAATCCATTGACAGCCCCCCACACCACCATCGCCAGCACAATCAGACTAGATCCCGGCAGGGCAGGCAAAAATGAGCCGGCGACGCCAAACAGCATGACACCGACTAAAAACCAGTAGAGCAGCATTAATTCCATGGAATCTAGGATAGCGCCGTGGGTCGAGAAATTCGGTTCAGAAAGCCAGTTCAGAAATTAGCTGGCAACCGGATCCGCTGAATCGACAAGAGATTCCTCTAAAGTGTTTGCCAACTTGTCGGCAATGCCAGCAACCCAGCGCTCATCTTGAGTTGTGTAGCTGCGGGGTGCGTTGGCTCCTAGGATAATGACGCCGCGATGGCCAATAGGTTGCACAATCACTCCCTGGGTATTTTCTGGCAAATAATCAAACTCAATTTTGCCCGGATAGGTCGCTAAACCCACCAAATAAATCGACTTTTCCTTCTTGATAGAGCGGCGGACAATTTGCCCTGGCACTTCCAGGGACTTTGGTCCTAAAATTCCTCGCCGCAGCACCGTCTTACCCGTCGGCGCAGTTTTTGGAGACTCGGGATCCTTGAGAAAAACCACCAGCGATCGCGTCGCTGTATTCGTCAGCAGTAAATGAGACGCCCAGGCCAGCTCCAGCTGCACCAAATCTGGCAAAGACTGATCCAACTCAAAGCCCTCCTCACCGATCAAATCTACCGACTCCGGTAGCCGAGGCTGAATCCGTATCCACAGCAGCCCCGTCAAAATCAACACCGCGCAAGCAATCACCCCCAACACGTCTGACCGCGCCTGGGAAGTCAGCAGCTCTGGCGTAAAACCACGGTTCACCATCAGCGCTACGCCCAACAGCATTCCAACGGCGATCGGTAACCGCTGCAAAACCCCATCTGGCCCTTTCTGCGCCATTTCACTCCCTTAATTCTGCGCCCAATTCTGCGCTAGAAACGCTCCAAACTCAAAAGGTGCGTTAAGCAACGCACCTTACCGAAACATTGTCTCAAACGACCTAGCTATTCCTAACTATTCGTTTGCGTCAAGAATTCGCTGGAACAGATAGCCCGTGCCTCGAGCCGTCAAAATCAGCTCAGGATTGCTGGGATCCTCTTCCAACTTGGCCCGCAAACGGGAAATGTGGACATCTACAACCCGAGTATCAACGTGGCGCTCAGGAGTGTAGCCCCAAACTTCCTGGAGAATTTCGGAGCGCGAGAACGGTTCCCCTGATCGCGACACCAACAACTCCAACAAGCTAAACTCCATACCCGTTAAGCGGATCCGCTCGTCACCCTTATAAACCTGACGCTTATTGGTATCGATGCGGATGCTACCCACCTGAATAACGCCAGAGCTGGGAATACCCGATGCGCCGACTTTATCGACCCGGCGCAAAACCGAGCGAATACGTGCTTCCAACTCTTTAGGTGAGAAGGGCTTAACCACGTAATCGTCTGCCCCTAGCTCTAGCCCGGTGATGCGATCCGCCACATCTCCCAGTGCCGTCAGCATAATAATCGGAATGTCCGACTCTTTACGCAGCTCCTGGCAAACCCCATAGCCATCGAGCTTAGGCATCATCACATCCAGCACCACCAAATCGGGGGTGTTTCCGCGAAAGGTATCCAAAGCTTCTTCGCCGTCGGCTGCGGTCACCACCTCGTAGCCAATCATGGACAACCGGGTTTCTAAAATGCGGCGAATGCTAGCTTCATCGTCTACAACAAGAATCTTTTCCTTGTGGTTGTCCATGGCTAGTTATCCTTCTAAATCTTTATCGTTATGCTTCGCACCATATCACCTAACTTTTTCAAGATATGAGGAGCTTAATAAAGGTCTCAGGTTGTACTTGTCATATATGCAATTGCCTTAGTAAAGCGCAATGTATGTCGGTATTTTTATTGCGAAATATTTCACGGGTAAGCATTCGCTGCCAAAAATTAGTTGCAGGAACTGGATTACTGCCGCGTTACTAACCAAGTCGTGAAATCCTTGCGCCTCAAGGGATAGTACATTGCCCACGCAAAAGGTATTGGGATCTATAAATTCTGTATTGATTTGGTCTGAATGGCAGAAGGGCGGCAGCTCCTGGCGACAGTTTGTTTCTCGCCTAGAAACCTTTCAAAAGTTCTTTCTTATGACTTAAGAATTCAGCGTTGTACTTTCCCCTTGGCGAGCTAACCTTATATGGATTTTGATGCGTTTGCGATGTCGGCAGACCTAGACCATTAGTTTGATTTTCGTAGATCAAATCCTTTATGAATGCTTCTTTTGCTTTGGAAAGTCTTAACGAATGGATTCGCGAGTTGCGGATAGATGTTGCTGGTGAAGACTATCAGAGTAAGAAAGGCCAAACGGTGCGGCAGGTGGTGACCGATTCGCGGCAGATCCAGGCGGGGGACGTGTTTGTGGCGCTGCGGGGCGATCGCTTTGACGGTCACGATTACGTAGCCCAATGTTTAGAGAAAGGAGCCCTTGCCGCAGTAGTGGATAGGGTGGTGCCTGAGGCGAGCGGCGTGCAGTTGGTGGTGAAGGATGCGTTGGCGGCGTACCAGGGAATCGCCCGAGGATGGCGGCGGCAGTTTTCAATTCCCGTGGTGGGCATTACCGGATCGGCGGGGAAAACCAGTACGAAAGAGGCGATCGCCGCAGTGTTAGGAACGGCGGGCAAGGTGCATAAAACTTACGCCAATTTTAATAACGAAATTGGGGTGCCAAAAACCTTACTGGCGCTGGAATCAGGGCATGATTTTGCGGTGGTGGAAATGGCGATGCGGGGAGCGGGGCAAATTGCTGAACTGGCGGTGACGGCTGAGCCGACGATCGCGGTAATTACCAATGTGGGGACGGCCCATATCGGATTGTTGGGATCGGAACAGGCGATCGCTGATGCCAAGTGTGAGCTGCTGGCGGAGTTGCGGCCTGACGGAGTGGCAGTGCTAAATGCGGACGACCAACGGCTGATGGCGACGGCGGCAAAAGTGTGGTCGGGGCGGACGGTGACCTATGGGTTAACGGCGGGGGATGTGCGCGGGGAGATGATCGGGTTGGACCAGTTGGTGTTGGATGGAGTGACCTTGCCGTTACCGCTGCCGGGGGCTCATAATGCGCGGAATTTTCTGGCGGCGATCGCCGTAGCTCGAATTTTGGGTCTCGATGAAACGCTCTTAGCGGAGGGCATTGCTATCGAGATGCCTGAGGGACGGGCGAAGCAGCATACGCTTCCCGGCGATATTGTGCTGTTGGATGAAACCTACAATGCGGGCTTGGAATCGATGACGGCGGCGCTGCATCTACTGGAGCAAACTCCAGGGACGCGACGTTTGGCGTTGTTGGGCACCATGAAAGAGCTGGGCGATCGCGCCCCAGAATTCCACGAGAAAATCGGTCGCCTTGCCGCGGAGCTAAAGCTGGACCATCTCTACGTGCTGACGGATGATCCAACTGCTGAGGCGATCGCCACTGGAGCCACCACTGCCAACACCCCAATCCCCTGCACCACCATGACCAACCACGCGGAGGCGATCGCAGCGTTGCGCAAAGAGCTGACTGAGGGCGATCGTCTGCTGCTCAAAGCTTCCCATTCCGTGGGACTAGAAAAAGTCGTACAGGCTTTGGTTGAGGATCAGTAATTAAAGCCTGAGGCACTTTGCATACCGTTGGGTGGGCTCAATTTCTTAGGCCTCTTCTTGCTGGACTTGGTTGTCAGCATCGCTTTAATTGGGAGCTTTTCCGTAACCATGAACATGTCTCTAGGGGCAAATTCTCCGGCTGATAAAATCAACGCTTTTAAACAAAGACAGTGGAGCAAAGGGAAAGCTCGAAAAATTCGGCTTGTGGCTTTTTCCCTGATTATTTTTGGCTTTGGCTTAATTTTTGAACCGGTGCTTACTATTCAGGTGATGACCGGCGGACTTATTGATATCGCTAGCGCCAGTGCTTACGAAACTTGGCGATCGCAACAGCTATGGAACGGCTTTGGGACTGGCGCCGTGGGCATTGCCGCCGTGCTGCTGTGCTGGAGCGATATTCGCCGACAGCCCCCGGCGCGAGTATTTTTGCCCCCCGTTGCCCACTCTTTCGTAAAGTACGGTGACCTACGCGCCGGTAAGGCGATTGATCGGTTGCGTTGCGATGGCGATCCAGAATTTCAGGTGAAGCCTAAGTCGGTCAAAACCACCCTGGAAATTGCCGGGGGAATTGCTGGCACCTGCACCTTTCTCACC
>JBCCTE010000059.1:0-9858 GCA_039198915.1 Cyanobacteria bacterium P01_D01_bin.73
AATACCCCCAACGTGATTAACTTTGTGGGTGCTGAAGAGCGTCGTCGCTACGGGCGGGGTCGGGGGCACGTTAAGCCGTTGCCGCTGAGCCGCAGTGAAGTGGAGCGTATCTTCCGGCAGACGAAGGCTGAAGAGCCGGTCGTCAAGATTGATATGGCCGCAGGTGATAAGATTGTCGTCCTGTCTGGACCATTTAAGGATTTCGAGGGTGAGGTTATCGAGGTTAGCCCGGAACGCAGCAAGCTTAAGGCTCTGCTGTCGATTTTTGGCCGCGATACACCCGTGGAATTGGAATTTAATCAAGTTGAGAAGCAGGGGTAGTTAACCTCCCATGGCAAAAAAAGTTGTCGCAATTATTAAGCTGGCGATCGATGCTGGAAAAGCGACGCCGGCTCCCCCGATTGGTCCCGCGCTAGGTCAGCATGGGGTCAACATCATGATGTTCTGTAAGGAGTACAACGCAAAGACTGCTGATAAGGCTGGCTTTGTAATTCCTGTGGAAATCTCGGTTTATGAGGATCGGAGTTTCACCTTTATCCTCAAAACCCCTCCCGCGTCGGTTTTGATTCGCAAGGCTGCCGGCATTGAGAAAGGTTCTGGTGAGCCTAATAAGGTGAAGGTTGGATCCATTACAACCGCTCAGCTTAAGGAAATCGCTGAGACCAAGATGCCGGACTTGAATGCTAACGATATCGAAGCTGCGATGAAGATCGTTGGTGGTACCGCTCGCAATATGGGCGTAACCATCGCTGACTAGGTTGGGCGGATAAAGGGACTTAGGGTCTAGTTTTTGACCGGAAGCATGGCGGCAAAGTTTGCCGCAGACTGTATTCATTAGCTGGGGAAGAAGAGAGCCTTCGCTAGTACCCCACAGGAGTTAACACAATGGCAAAGAAATTATCCCGTCGCATGCGTGAGCTTGCGGGCAAGGTTGAAGAGCGCGCCTACGAGCCCCTTGAGGCAGTGGCATTGGCAAAGGAAACTGCTACGGCAAAGTTTCCCGAGACGGTAGAAGCACACATCCGCTTGGGCATTGATCCGAAGTACACGGACCAGCAGTTGCGAACCACGGTCGCGTTGCCGAAGGGCACTGGTCAGGCGGTTCGGGTTGCAGTTATTGCTCGCGGTGAGAAGGTTGCCGAGGCGAGTGATGCTGGTGCAGATTTGTCAGGCTCTGAGGAGCTGATTGACGAAATCCAGAAGGGAATGATGGATTTTGATGTCTTGGTGTCAACGCCGGACATGATGCCTAAGGTGGCTAAGCTGGGTCGTCTTTTGGGACCCCGTGGCTTGATGCCGTCTCCCAAAGGTGGTACCGTTACTTTCGATGTAGGTGCGGCTATTACCGAATTTAAAGCCGGTAAGTTGGAATTCCGTGCTGACAAGGCAGGTATTGTTCACGTTGGTATCGGTAAGGCGACCTTTGAAGCGGGTGACTTGCTGGAAAACCTGAAGGCGCTTCAGGAAGTGATTGATCGTAATCGTCCTTCTGGTGCTAAGGGTCGTTACTGGCGATCGCTCTATATCTCCTCTACCATGGGTCCCTCCATTGAGGTAGATATCAACTCCCTGCGCGACCTGAAGCTGGACGAGCAAGCTGCTTAGTCTGGTTTGCCAGTCATCTTAATTGATTAATCGCTAAGGCGAGGTTCAAACGACAAAATTAACCCCTGGCAAGCTTATTCATGGCTGCCGAGCAATTGAATAGAGCTTGCCGGAGATAGCGGGTGCCATTTGGCTTAATGTCCCGCTGAGGTGAAAGCTTAAACCGCCTCAGTTGTGCTGTAATTCAGCAACTGAAACTCAGTTAGACTGCGGCGCTGTTTGAGACTGATTTTCCTTAACCCCGGCTGTTTGGCTGGGGTTTCGTTTTGGAAATATCGGTTACTTAAATCGACCAAGGAGGTGAATTCATGGGTCGAACTTTAGAAGACAAGAAAGCCATTGTTGCATCGCTGAAGGAATCTTTGAGCGAAACCACCATGGCAGTTGTCATCGACTACAAGGGGCTGACGGTGTCGGAGATTTCTGAACTCCGCGTCAAGTTGGCTGAGTCCGGCGGCGTGTGCAAGGTGACCAAAAACACTCTGATGCGCATTGCTGTGGACGGCGATGATAACTGGCAGCCAATGACCGAGTTTCTAAAGGATTCTTCGGCGTTCCTGTTGTTGCAGGGCGATATTGGTGCCGGCATTAAGGCCTATCAAGCGTTCCAAAAGACTGCCAAGAAGAGTGAGCTTCGCGGTGGTGTTCTGGAAGGTCGGGCTTTAAGCGCCGATGAGGTTAAGGCGATTGGTGATCTGCCCTCGAAGGAGCAGCTTATTGCTCAAATCGCTGGCGGTATCAATGCCGTTACCACCAAGGTTGCTGTGGGCATCAAAGAGGTTCCCAATTCCTTGGCTCGCGCACTTCAGGCGATCGCCGACAAGGATGCAGCGTAGGTCCTATCGGTCCTGGCTTAAACATTGGCATCAGCAAAACCGTCTTCAAGGTTTGCAAGGGTTGGAATCATTTGAGATTGCACTTTGATTCCCCAAGGCTCGTTAGAGCGACCTTAATCTGGCAATCGTGATTGGAAATAAAAACTCGTAGTCTGACGACTCGTACTCTAACGAAGGGAAAGATTAATGTCTGAATCAACTGACAAAATTCTAGAGCAACTAAAGTCCTTGACTCTGCTGGAAGCAGCTGACTTGGTCAAGCAAATCGAAGAGGAGTTTGGCGTTAGTGCTGCTGCTCCCGTTGGCGGCATGATGATGGCTGCTCCTGCTGCTGGCGGCGGCGGCGGCGAAGAAGCTGAAGAGAAGACCGAATTTGACGTGGAGTTGACCGAAGTTGATTCCGCTAAGAAGATCGCCATCTTGAAGGTTGTCCGCAACATCACCGGCTTGGGTCTGAAGGAAGCTAAGGGTGTGGTTGAGTCTGCGCCTAAGGTCATCAAGGAAGGCGCCTCCAAGGATGATGCTGAGGATATCAAGAAGCAGTTGGAAGAGGCTGGTGCAAAGGTCACCATCAAGTAATTTTGCTTGACTTGCTGGGCTTGCGGCGCATAATCGCAATATGCGATTTCTGTGCCGCAATCTATACTGTGAAAATTAAGTTGCCTTGTCTATTTAGTTAGACAGGGCAATTTTTTGTTTAAAAGGTTCAGGCGCTGGCAATTTTTCCAGAGTTTTTGAATCGTGAAGGCGTCAATTATGGGGTGTGTCGGAAATTTCAATTCAACTTTCGTTTAATTATTGTTTAATGAGGTGTTGTGCACATTAGCTCTATCGATTTATGGGTTCCCCATCTGCGATCGCCCCGGTTTCGGATTCCATTTTGGAAGTTAAGGATGTTTATGCGGGCTATGTGCCGGGGCTAAACATTTTGCAGGGGGTGAATTTGTCGGTGGCGCCTGGGGAGTTGGTGGCGATTATTGGTCCCAACGGCGCGGGTAAGTCGACGCTGGCAAAGGCGATCGCCGGTCTGCTAACTCCGAATCAAGGGTCGATTACCTTCCAGGGGGAGAGCATCGGCCATTTGCCGGCGAATGAGGTGGTGCGCCAGGGGATTTGCTATGTGCCGCAGATTTCCAATGTGTTCCGGACGCTGACGGTGGAAGAGAATTTGGAGATGGGGGCGTTTATTTTAGAGGTGCCTCTAAAGCCGTTAAAGCAGAAGATTTTTACGATGTTTCCCCGGTTGGCAGAGCGGCGATCGCAACAGGCGGGCACTTTATCCGGCGGCGAGCGGCAGATGTTGGCGATGGGGAAGGCGCTGATGTTGGAGCCGAAGCTGTTGGTTTTGGATGAACCGTCGGCGGCGTTGTCTCCGTTGCTGGTGATGGGGGTGTTTGAGCAGATTCGGGCGGTGGTGGATTCGGGAACGGCGGTGGTGTTGGTGGAGCAGAATGCTAAGCGGGCGTTGGAGATGGCGGATCGGGGATGTGTGATGGAGGCGGGGTGCGATCGCTTCACGGGACCGGGGATGGAACTGCTCAACAATCCAAAGGTGGCTGAGCTGTATTTGGGCACCAGCGCTGTTTCGTAGGTAGTGCGTAACAATCCATGCTGGCAATTACTAACCGTACGGCGATTCCTCTGTCTGAAATTGAATTGACGGCGGTGCGATCGCAGGGGGCGGGCGGTCAAAACGTTAATAAAGTGGCGACGGCTATTCATCTTCGCTTCAATATTCATGCGTCTTCGCTGCCGACATTTTATAAAGAGCGCCTACTGAAGCTTCGGGATAATCGCATCACCAAAGACGGCGTGATTGTGATCAAATCCCAACAGCACCGCACTCAGGAGCAAAATAAGAAAGTTGCGCTCCAGCGTCTACAAAGCCTGCTGCGAAGTGTGACCATCACTCCGAAAAAGCGTAAGCCCACCAAACCTTCCCGTAGCTCCAATCGCAAACGGCTGGATCGCAAAGCGAAGCATTCTCAACGTAAGGCTCAGCGGGGCAATGTTCGAGACATCTGATGGCGAATGATCCAGGTTGCTGGGGCAATACGTTACAGTCGAGCTGAGGTTTGATTGAGAACAAACAGGATATCGGCGATGGCAGCAGCATCGAAGTCAGCACTGGGGGCATGGAGTCAGCGGGCGATCGCCGCCGGGCTGCTGGGGGGACAAACCCTGGTGCATATTGCGCGGGGCAAGATTAATCGCCGGAATACCCTGGAGCAAATGCAAATTGTCGGTCCCGATTCGTTGGGGATTATTTTGCTGGCGGGAGTTTCCATCGGTGCGGTGTTTACTATCCAGGTGGCGCGGGAGTTTATTCGCTACGGGGCAACGACGGCGATCGGAGGGGTGATGGCGGTGGCGATGGCGCGGGAGTTGGCGCCGGTGTTTGCGGCGGTGGTGCTGGCGGGGCGGGTGGGCTCGGCGTTTGCGGCGGAAATTGGCACCATGCGGGTGACGGAGCAAATCGATGCGCTTTACATGCTCCGCACGGACCCGGTGGATTATTTGGTGGTGCCTCGGGCGATCGCCTGCTGTGTGATGTTGCCGCTGCTGACGTTGCTAGGATTTTTCGCCAGCATTTTGGCGGGGCTAATTATTGCCTGGCAGGGCTTTGATATTTCCTATTTTTCCTTCCTCAATTCCGTCAAAACCTTTCTAGGCCCGATAGATTTAATCTATGCATCCATCAAGGGAATTTGTTTTGGAGTGTTGATTGCGGTGATTGGCTGTAGCTGGGGTTTGACCACCAGTGGGGGCGCGAAGGGGGTTGGTCAATCTACCACCACGGCGGTAGTGACTGCGTTGCTCGCCATTTTGATCGCTAATTTCTTCCTGTCCTGGCTAATGTTCCGCAATAGCGCTGCTTTGGGCTAATTCCTGGTCTTGGAATCCTGAGGGCGATCGCGCCTACCGGTATCTGCATATGGACAGCGGGCATTTGGGACAGCGCCTAAGCTTAGCCGCCGAGCGATTGGGGCTTGGGGGAAGCGGTATTGCGGGATTTTTTGATGACCAGGTGAATACGCTGCTGGATATTCCCTTTGATGAGGTGGTGCTGTATCTGACCACGTTGGGCATTAAAAGCAACGGTTAATTTTGAGCTGGGTAGGTCGTGGTTTGGCTCCATAGCTGAGTTGTAGGGTCAGTTATTCAATGGCGATCGCTCGTTGCCCGAGCCTGACTATTCGCCCATCGAGTCCCCTATGTCACATAGGCGTTTGAGATCCGCTAGTGAAGTTTCAAGCTTATTTTGATTTTCAGTCAATCGACCGTACAGCACTATTATTTCCGAGATATTTGAAACAGGGTCTAGGGCATTCTGGAGGGAATCAGGATCGTTAGGATCTACCGCCCCTGAGTTCTGGAGCTGTTGTTGCTGGGACTCGACCAAGGTTACGAGGGATGCGACTTGGTCAATGTCTGAAGACATGGAGGAAAATAGCAGTGTTACCTCCTCCACAGTGCTCCGAAGTAGAGTATCTGATGGTTTCACTTGCGACAACGCCCTTGACATTTGTAAGAAAACGCCAGCGCTAGCGCTAAGGTAATCAGTCAACTCTGCGGTGGGTTGCGGCGTACCAGAGTTTGGGGTCGGAGCGTCTGGCAACTCGGATTGGAGTTCATCAAACGTCGCCAAGGCATCTTTTACCTGCTCACATTGGGCAGAGAAGGGAGCATCTAAGGAAGCATCTACCGGGCTCACCTCAGCCGCCGCCTCCTGAGCGTCTCCACCATCAGCGTCTCCACTATCCACTGCTAAAGCTGCTGGGCTGCCCACAAGTCCTGACAGGGTGATCGCCAACGGAATCAGCTTCAAACCAAAGTTGTGCACCATGATCAACATTCTTAATAGGGGACATCTTGCACAGATGATCGCTTCTCAGCAGTGCAGGCTACTATCACCATGACAGACCCTATTGAGATCGCCGGTAGCCATTGGGACTGTAGAAGTATTGACCTAGTTGAGGTGGACGTCGGTGAGATTATAGTGCCCGACTATGGGGTGGCATCTGGGCGATCGCCCGCAATAGCTCAACGCAGTTTGGCATCACCTTCCAACCCAGCACTCCCGGAACCAAAACCGCCATCGTTACCATTGCCAGTAGCGACGCCAACGAAAATCCGTACACCTTCACCATTCAAGGAGAAGGGGAACCTGTCCCGCCTCCATTGCCGCCGCCGCCACCGCTCCCGCCCGAGGCGATCGCCCCCCTCTCTCCTACTGTCCCCACAAATACCGACACCACCCCCAACGATCCTGGAACAAACAGCACCGCAAACGGCACCACATCCGCCCCCCCAACCCAGCAGGACGGCTCCAGCACCAACAATGCCCTACCCCGCGCCTTCGATGTGGCCCCAGCATTAGGTGCACAACTGCCCAGCGATACGCCTATTTGGACTGCCGGCAACGACACCCTCAAGGGTGCCGACATTGATGGTGATGGTAAGCAATGGCTTAATGGCAGCCTCGGTGATGACTTGATCTTTGGCAATTTGGATCAGGATGTGCTCACCGGCGGTCCGGGGAATGATTCGATTTTTGGCGGCAAAGGAGATGACTGGATCAAAGGGGCGGACGGGGATGATCTGTTAGCGGGGGATTTTGGTGACGATACTTTGATTGGTGGGGATGGGGGCGATCGCTTCATCATTGGCGCAGGTCGGGGTAGCGATGAAATCCTTGATTACGAAGACGGCATTGATGGCTTCTTACTGGAATCGACCCTAACTTTTGAACAATTAACTCTAGAAGCGTCGGGTAATTCTACGCAGATTAAGTTTGGCGATGAGCTGTTGGTGACGGTGATTGGCGTGACACCGCAACTGTTGGACGCAGCGGATTTTTCGGTCCTGGGGTAGCGATCACACCCATTGCAGACAGTGGGCGATAACGTATCTTTTTGCCCTTAGACACTGCCCCTGACTCACATTTCGATACCTTGCTAATGCGGCAGAGAGTGCAACATCATCGTTAAGTTGCGTGTCAGGATGTCTGAATAAAGCTAGTTCGCGATCGCCATGGCCATCTTTACCGTTAACAGCACCGCCGACAACACCACCGCCGATGCGTTTACAACGTTGCGGGAAGCCATAATCGCTGCCAACGCCACAGCCGAAGCGGACACGATTATCTTCGACCCAACGGTATTTACCGGTGCCCAAACGATCACCCTTGACAATGCCCTGGGGCAGCTGCAAATTTCCCAATCGTTAACCATCACCGGTACTGGTCAAAATAACCTCACCATTGACGGCAACGATGCAAACCGCGTTTTCCAGGTTAACGATGCCACTGCATCCGTGACCTTTGACGGCTTAACCATTACCAACGGCAGAACCACTGGTGGTGACGATGGGGCTGGAATTGTAAGCCTTGGGAATGGAAACGTAATTACGATCGCAAACTCATCCGTGTCGGGGAACACCAGCAATGATTTTGCTGGCGGCATCTGGATTGCTGGGGGCGAACTAAGAATCACCAACTCGAGCATCTCAGATAATTCAGCAGGGGATGATGGCGGTGGAATTCATAGTAGTGCTGCCCCCATCACGATCTCCGAATCGTCAACGATATCCAATAACCGTAGCAACGATTTTGGCGGCGGAATCAGCAGTTTCGACGGTCCCATCACCATTGTCGACTCAACCCTATCGGACAATTCTGCCAACAACGACGGAGGCGGAATCCGTACTGGATCGGCTGGTATTACAATCACAAACTCAACCGTATCGGGTAACAGTAGTAACGATTTTGGAGGTGGGCTTACCAGCTTCAGCGGAGCGATTACCGTTACCGGCTCAACCCTATCAGGCAACTTTGCTAACGACGACGGAGGCGGAATCCGCACCAGCGCCGGCGAGGTCACAGTAACGGACTCAACCATATCAGGCAATATCAGCAACGACTTTGGCGGAGGCATCAGGAATTCTAACGGGGCAACGACCATTACCAACTCAACGGTGTCTGGAAACTCTGCAAACGGCACCGGCGATTACAGAGGAGGTGGCGGTCTGAACAGTAGCAATGGGGCAATTACAGTTATCGGTTCCACCATATCGGGCAACTTCGCGGCAAGTTCAAATTCGAATGCTGGTGGTGGTGGAATTCGTACTAGTAATGGTCCAATTACCGTTACCGACTCAACAATTTCGCTCAATAACAGCAACCGCCGCGGCGGAGGCATTTATAGCGCAGATGGGCCAGTCGTTGTAACGAACTCAACTATCTCGCGTAACACCAGCAGTAACCGTGGCGGCGGAATCTATTTGCAGTACGCGCCGCTGACCATCACTGACTCAACAATCTCAGACAATTCTGCGGGCGATGACGGCGGTGGAGTCCGCCACAGAACCGGCGAAGGGTCGGTGAGTAATTCGACAATATCGAACAATAGGTCTGCTGATCGTGGCGGAGCATTCTCACTCAACAACGCGGCAATTACCGTAACCGATTCAACCCTATCGGGCAATGTTGCTACGGGACCTGGGGGCGGAATCGAGACGAACAACGGCAACATTACGGTCACCCGCTCAACCTTGACGAACAATGCCAGCAACAATAGCGGCGGTGGAATTTTTGTAAATTACCTGACCACCGCTTCAATCACGAACTCCACCATCTCGGGAAATCGCAGCAACAACGATGGCGGTGGCATTCGTCTGAATCGGGGCACGATCGCGGTGTCCAACTCCACCATTATCAATAACAGCAGCGTTGCTGATGGGGGTGGAATCAGCGTTTCTAACGCCGCTGGTGCAGTGACGGTGCGCAATTCCATCTTGGCGGGCAACCAACGGGGCGTCACCAATGCTGATGTGGGGGGCGCGGGCACCATCAATGGCAACAACAACAATATTCTGGGCACCACTTTTGGCTTGGGCGCGGGAACCATCGGCACCGGCAACGATATTGTGCTGACAACGGCGGGCACTAACCTGTCCGATATTTTGGACCTAAACCTTGCCAATAATGGTGGACCGACCCAAACCTATGCGCTGCGTACCGGTAGCCCAGCTATTGATGGGGCTGGGGCGGGTGCTGAGGCAACGGATCAGCGAGGGGCAAATGCGGTTGGCACTCGGGATATTGGGGCATTTGAACTAAGCCCGCCGGACATTAGCGTGACGGTGAACTCGGTGGCGATCGCCGATGGGGACACCACCCCCAGCACCACCGACGGCACCAACTTTGGCAACGTGGGCATTAACGACGGTCCAGCAACCACCACCTTCACCATCGAAAACGAAGGCGACTTCCCATTAAATTTGACCGGCACCCCCATCGTTGAAATCAGCGACGCCAGTGGGAGCAACTTTTTTACCCTCACCCAGCCCGACACCGCCAATATCATCGCCCGATCCTCCGTCAGCTTCACCATTACCTTTGACCCCAGCGTCACTG
>JBCCTE010000060.1:0-9819 GCA_039198915.1 Cyanobacteria bacterium P01_D01_bin.73
ACCGCATGGTTACTACCTCGTAACGCCGTAAGTCGTACACGCATTTTCAGTGCCCATACTATTTTACGTGGGTGGGGGTGGGGCGATCGCCCTCCCAGCAATCAAGAAATCTATACTGAAAGCAGCGGATTGCGAGGCTGAGGAGCAATGGTTCAAGCACGCTCAAAAATCGATGTGGTTTACCTGGAGAGCGATGGTCAACCCATGGCGAACAATACGGTGCAGTTTGAGTGGATTGTGGCGCTTAAGCAAAATCTGGACCGTCTCACCTTGCCAGACACCGAGATTTTTGTAGCGGGAGATTTGTTTTGGTATCCCGTGGAAGGGCGGGCAGATATTTGCGTTGCGCCGGATGTGTTGGTCGCCGTTGGACGCCCCAAGGGAAAGCGCGGTTCCTATCAACAATGGCGAGAAGATAATGTTGCGCCCCAAGTAGTTTTTGAAATTATTTCTCCCAGCAATACGGCTCAGGAAATGGCGAGAAAACTAAGGTTTTTCCAGCAGCACGGGGTGCAAGAGTATTACGTCTACGACCCGGAAGAGAACACGTTGGAAGTGTGGGAGCGCGATGGCGATCGCCTGGTGGGGGGTAACGATCCCGATGAGTGGGTCAGTCAGTTGCTGGGGATCCGGTTTGTGCGATCGCCTGAGACCCTGACCGTCTACCATCCCGACGGCAGGGCATTTACCAGCTACCAAGAGGAGTGCGATCGGGCTGACCAAGAGCAAACGCGGGCGGATAAGTTGGCGGCAAAACTGCGGGAGTTGGGCGTGGATCCAGAGTCGGTCGGTTAATCACGACGCACCCATCAATACAAACGCAGCCCAGTGGCGGGGGTGGGGATATTGCGATCGCGTGGTGCGAATCGCCTCCCGCAGCGACTCCGCCTTACCCTTACCCGTCGCCAACTCCTTATAAAACGTCTCCATCAACAGCGCCGTCGATTCATCGGGTACCTTCCACAAAGACGCCACAACGCTGGAGCTGCCCGCCTTCAAAAATGCCCGCGCCAAACCAACAATTCCCTCGCCGGTCACTCGCCCTTGCCCCGTATCGCAGGCGCTGAGCACCACCATTTCCGCGCGAATTTTGGAATTAAACACCTCGCCCATCGACAGCAACCCATCCTCGCGATCGCCCAAGGGAGCCAGCGCCAACCAACTACTCAGGTCATTGCCGCCGTTGTCGTTAAAGGTGCCGTGGGTCGCAAAATGCAGCCACCCCGCGTTGGTATATTCTTCCTTCACCACCGCCTCCGTTGCCGCCGGTCCCAGCAAGGGCGACACTCGCCGCAGCTTTGCGATCGCGATCGCCTCCTGTTCCGCCCCTGGCAGCGATGACAACCCCTGGGGCATCGGCGCCGGATTCCCGATCACCAGCTCGTTTTGTTCACTTTGAATCCGAGTCGCGCCCCGCGTATTCAACGCCGTCAACGCCTTTAGGGACGGCACCATCGAAACCGAAAAACGCTCCACAACCGGCACATTCGACTCATCCATCAACGCGCCAAAGGGAATCAAACCCAGCTCGCGATCGGGAACAATAATCACCTTGGAGCCAGGGGTTTTGGGCAGCGATGCCTCGATGGGTTTAATCAACAGTCGATAGCCATCCCGCAATCCCGACCCGAAAGCTCCCGCAGGCAAAGAACCCACCGCGGCCGCAGCTTCCTCCTCAACGCTGGTATTATCGCGCACTCGATTTGCCCACAGGGCGATCGCCTCCCCCACGGGATTACTGGCATCAAAACGCGCCAAAGCCGTCGCCCTAGAAGTCGATAGCCCCAATTCGCTGGGGTCAATGGAATGCAGCGCAATCTCACCTTCCGGAGAAACCACCCACGCCAACAGCTGAGTGTCACCCAGGTTGGAATACATCACCAGAGTGGCTCTTTGATCGCGAGCCAGACGGCGGATTTGACGAATCGTCAGCGGATCTCGATCCTGGGGCGCACCATCATCGCTTTCCACCAAATATTCCACCAAGGACTGGGAGCGGGCACGGTCTGCAATTTCCAACGCTTCCTCCGGGCGATCACTAGCAATCAGAACCTTTTGCAGCAGTCGATAGGTGTGATACTGCTCCTCCAGCAGCACGGTTTTATTAGTATCACCGTTGCTCAGCTTTGCCCCCAGCGTGTCGCGAATATCGCCGCTGTGTCGCAAAAACGCCGCTGATCGCTCCAGCCGCCCCAGCTCAAAGGTCACCTGCCCCAGCCGCGTCAGAATTGTCGCCTTTTGCACCGGGTCCTTCGCCACGCGATTCGCCTGCAACGCCCGCAAATAAAAATCAACCGCCCCCTCCAAATCTCCCGCCTTTGCCTGCACCAACCCCAAGTCCGCCAGACTGGTTGCCTCCCCCCGGCGATCGCCCACCTGCCGCACCAGCCTCAACCCCTCTTCGTAGATCGCCGTCGCCCGCGTCAAATTCCCCGATGCCGCCTGCACCGCGCCCACATTCCCCAGCGCCCCCGCCGAACCACCGCGATCGCCGCCGCCCTGCAATTCCAGCGCCCGATTGTAAGCCTCCAGCGCCAGGTCCAACTCCTGGATCCGCAAATAGCTGCTGCCCAGGTCGTTCAGTGCCGCAATTTCCGCCTCGCGATCGCCCAACTGTCGACTGGTTTCCAGCGATCGCTGCGCAAAATCCACCGCCTTATCAAACTGCGCCAGCTTCTGATAAGCCTGCCCCAAGCCCCGCTGGGACAGCATCATCTCCCGAAAATCTCCTCGCAATCCCGCCAGAAGCAACGCCTCTTCCTGGGCTTGAATCGCCGGTACAAACTGTCCCCGAATTTGATAAATCGTCCCCAAAATCCGCAGCGTTGTCGCCATGCGCGGATGCTGTTGAAACTCCTGCCGCAGCGCCAGCGCCTGCTGCTGCAACCGCAGCGCTTCCTTGTAGTCCCCCAGCGCATAGTTTGCCAGCGCCGCATTCTCTAAATTCTGCGCCCCATCGTAGCGATCGCCCAACACCAAATGCAGAACCAGCGCCGAATCGTGGTGAGTAATCGCCTGACGGTACTTCTTCTGGGACTCGTAAGCCAACCCCAAATTGCTCAGGGTATCCGCCTCCCCGTGGCGATCGCCCTCCGCCCGAAACAATTGCAGCGCCGCCTTCCATTCCGTGATCGCTGGCAATATCAAACCCTGGCGATAAAACGAAACGCCCTTGTCAAATAAAAACTGCGCCTCTTTGCTCTGACTCTCTGAACCTGCCGCCCAAGGATTATTGGCGTTCGAAACGTCACTTTGAGCACCTGCCCGACTCGGATTTTCGTGGGTTACAACCAGGCGGGATCTACCCGGATCCGGCAACGTCGACGCCAGGCTAGCGGGGGCGATCGCTGCCCCCGCCAACAGCAATCCAAGCCAGAACAGTCCTTTGGTCCAAGCAATCCGATTCATCATTAGCCCACGTCGCCCCGTCGTTGAAGACCGCTACAGCAACAATCTATACCGCTTCAGTCCATGGCTGTCCGGGCGTACTATTACTCAGCGCTGATGATTGCAACTGGACCGACTGTCCTTTAACCGCAACAAACGTAGCGCGATCATTAATACTTGCCCGGCGCATATCCACAAACTTCTGCACCAGGGGTTGGTGGCACTCATACACCGAAGTGAAGCCCACCTTACCCATCAAATTGAACAACGACGGACGAGTTAACCAAAAACTCTTTGGGTTATCTAAGGATGCCCACAAAATCTTATCCCGTTCTGTCTTCGGTGTATCACTATCGAATTCATGATAGTCACGACCCCAAATTTCTAGCCCGTCATAATCGTGCTGAGCTTCCGCCGTCATGCTGACGTGGGTATCAACGATCGCCAATCGATTACACACCGACGACACCTGATCCATAAACTTAAAAACATCCGGCGCATCCAGGTGATAGTAAATCCCCAAACAAAACACCAAATCAAAAGTGCCGTACTTTTCCGGCGATAGATTGCGCACATCGTCCTGGAAAAATTCAATGTTGTCCAACCCCCAGGTTTTCTGAACAAACCGCGCCTTCGCCAAATTCGCCTCGCGCCCTTCAATGCCCACCACCTGAGCACCCTGGCGCGCCAGCTCTAGCCCATACATCCCTTCTAAACACGCCAGATCCAACACCCGCAGACCTTCCACCGAACCGCCAAAATAATCCATCGCCACCTGGGTCATCCGCCGCAGCTTCGGTTCCGATGGTGTGGGCTCTGGGGCGATCGTATACAGCCCATCCGCCAGGTGCATATTGTGGTTTGTCCACTCGCCGTATTGATCGATGATGGCTTGCTTCTGCTCGGCGATGGAGGACATAGACGATACCAGTGGGAAATTTTCCAGGACGACAGTAGCAAGTACGCAGTCCAGATGCGCACTGTCTACAGGATTCAATAGCACACACTACCAGCTTTCCTCGCCTCTGGTTTATTTCCTAAACAGCGTGCGTAATCGGATTGCCTATGCTTCTTCGGTTGAATCAGCGATCGCCCTTTCAATGGGCAACGTCAGCGTAAACGTTGTTCCCTGTCCCAGCACTGAGGTGCAATCAATGGTGCCCTTGTGGCGCTTGACCATAACCCGACGGGCGATCGCTAGGCCCAATCCCGTTCCCCTATCCGCATCTTTCGTTGTAAAGAAAGACTCAAACAACCGCTCCCGCGTCTCCGCCGTCATCCCCAGTCCGTTGTCGGAAATATCCAGCGTCACTTTGCCGTCTGCACTGTGGGTATGGATCGTAATCGTGCCCTGATAGGACTCCGTTGCCCCGTCTGCCCTATCCCCAATGGCATCGATCGCATTGCTCAAAATATTCATAAACACCTGGCTAAGCTGCCCGGCATACCCCTCCACTGTCGGTAGCTCACCGTACTCTTTCGCCACCTGAATCAGGTGAGGACCCTTGAGGCGACTCTTCAAGATGGTCAGCGTATCGTTCAGTTGTTCATGCAAATCCACCGACTGCAAACGGGCTTCATCGGTGCGAGAAAACCGCCGCAGGGATTGCACAATATCAATAATTCGCTGCGTCCCCAGCCGCATGGAACCCAACATCTCGGGAAAGTCTTCCTTCAGAAAATCCAGATCCACCTCCTCCTGGAATTCTTGAATCTCATCGGGGGGCTCTGGGTAATGTTGCTCGTACAGCGCCAACGCCTGCAACATATCCTCCAAATAGGTTTCAGCGTGGGATAAATTGCCGTTGATAAAGCCGACGGGATTATTGATGTCATGGACAATCCCCGCAATCAGCTCCCCCAACGCCGACATTTTTTCCGTTTGAATTAGCTGAGACTGGGTCTGCTGCAATTCCTGCAACGTTGCTTCTAAAACCTGGCTTCGTTGCTCTGCCTTATCCTTTTCCATTTGCAATTCCCGAGTGCGATCGCGAACCAACTCTTCCGCACTGTCCTTCGCCGCCTGCAACTCCTGGGTGCGATCGCGAACCCGCTGCTCCAAGGCATCATTCAGCTCGCGCATCTGAATTTCACCTCGGCGCTGCACGATCGCTCCGCCAATGCTGCCCCCTACCGCAAACAGAGCCGCCTGCTCCGTTTCACTCCAAATTCGCCGCTGTTGACAATCATCAAAGCCGATAAATCCCCAGAACACCTTCCGCAGCATAATGGGCACCAGCAAAATCGACTGAATCCCCCAAGACGTCATATAAGCGCGCACATTGTCCGGCAAGTTATCGGTTAAGTCTGCAAAAACTTTGCCCTGCCTAAGCACACGGTACATTTCCGGAAAAAAGCTGCTGTAGGGCAGATTCTGCAGCTCCGGATCATCAATTGCCGGCTCAATTCCAGCGGCAACCCACTCCCAACGCTGGCTCATCGACTCTTCCTGCGTTTCTGGATGGGGATGATTTTCAAACAAATAAACCCGATCTACCCCTGTCGCTTCGCCCAATGCCGCCATCGCCTGCTGCACTGCATCATGGTGGTCACTAACGGTCAATAGCTTATTTGCCGCGATCGCAATTCCTGCTAATAGATCGCGGCTAGATGCATACGCTGATGTGGGGTTACTGTTCATGCCACGAACATACTGAAGGGTGGCTGTCTGCCCAATACTCTAACAGTGAAAGATTCGTGAGTGGAGCCTATTGATCAAACCATGACCGTCGCAAACCATAGCCACCGCCAAGCCGTGCCACGCCGATGGCTCAAGCTGGTATGGAGTTCGATAATTGGGTGGGTAAAGTCAAAGTGAATTGAGTTCCCTGTCCCAATTCTGAGGTGAAATCAATCGATCCACCATGGCGTTCTGTAATCACCCGATGGGCGATCGCCATCCCGAGCCCCGTCCCTTTTCCTAAGGCTTTGGTTGTAAAAAAGGACTCGAACAAACGCTCCTGTGTTTCATTCGTCATCCCGGAGCCATTGTCTGAAATTTTCACAACCGCTGCATTCTTGCTGCCCTCTGTGCAAATTCTGATCGTCCCTCGGTAAGCAGGATCGGAGCTTTTGGCTTGTTCTTCAATGGCATCGATCGCATTGCTCAGAATATTCATAAACACCTGGCTTAGCTGCCCGGCGTAACATTCCAACGGTGGCAAGTCACCATACTCTTTCAGCACTTGAATGGGATACTTACCCTTCAAACGTGCTCTCAAAATAGTTAAAGTGTCGTCCAACTGCCCGTGTAAATCAACCGCCTGTAAATACGTCTCATCGGTGCGGGAAAACCGTCTCAGCGATCGCACAATTTCCACAATCCGCTGCGTGCCCAGCCGCATGGAAGTCAGCATTTCAGGAAAATCTTCCCGAATAAAATCCAAGTCCACATCCTGCCGCAGATCTTGAATCTCATTGGGGGGCTCTGGATAATGCTGCTCATACAGAGCCAGTACTTGGAATACTTCTGCTAGGTAAGTTTCAGCATGGGATAAATTGCCATTGATAAAGCCGACGGGATTGTTAATGTCATGGACAATCCCCGCAATCAGCTCCCCCAACGCCGACATTTTTTCCGTTTGAATTAGCTGAGACTGGGTCTGCTGCAATTCCTGCAACGTCGCTTCCAAAACCTGGCTCCGTTTCTCCGCCTTTTCCTTTTCCACTCGCAATTCTCCGGTGCGATCGCGAACCAGCTCTTCCGCACTGTCCTTCGCCGCCTGTAACTCCTGGGTGCGATCGCGAACCCGCTGTTCCAAAGCATCGTTCAGCTCTCGCATCTGGATTTCGCTTCTTCGCTGCACAATCGCCCCGCCAATGGTCCCTCCCAAGGCAAGTAGGGCTGCTTGTTCCACTTCCTTCCAGATCCGTTTTCTGTGGCAATCATCGAAGCCAATAAACCCCCAAAAAAGGTCTCGAATCGTTATGGGTACCACCAAAATGGATTGAATTCCTTGCGGGGCTAGTACCTCTTGCTCGCTTGCTGGAAATTCTTCAACTAATCCAGAAATAACCTTTCCTCGGCCTAGCCAGTTGTACCAGCGAGAAATGAAGTCGTCGTAGTACAAATTCTGCAGGATCGGATTACCAATTTCAGGGACGATCCCAGGAGCAACCCATTCCCAGCGTTGGCTCGTGCACACCTCTCCAGATTCTGGGTGAGGGTGATTTTCGAAGATGTAAATGCGATCAACCTGGATGGATTGCCCTAGAGCCGCCAATGACTGTTGTACTGCGTCGTGATGATCACGAATGGTCAGAAGCTTGTTGGTCGCGATCGCGATTCCCTCTAGAAGATCGTGGCTAGACGAGGGCGCTGAGGTGGAGTGATGATTCATACCACGAACGGTATTGAAGGATAGCTGCCTGCCCAATACTTTAACAGCGAAATATTCAATAATCGGAGCATGTTGATCCAGCTATAACCATCGCAAAGCCTCGCATTACGCCCTTCAATACCAACTGCTTGCGCACCCTACCACGCCAGCTCTAGTCCATACCTCCCCTCACATCCCCTCCAAGCAGACCAGATCCCAACGTTCGCAGTCCTTCCACCGTCCTTCCAAAATAATCCATCACCACCTGGGTCATCCGCCAGATGCACATTGTTCAGATGCATATTGTCAATGGATCAACTTCACACACTGTTAATTGGGCATAATCCTTCAACCCAGCGATTGAACTAGACAATATTTTCGAGTGGCGTAGCATCCGATAACCGTATGGGGATTGTTAGCTGAAAGGTCGTACCCTTTCCCAACTCTGAATTACAAAGCAATGATCCACCATGGCGTTGTGTGATGATTCGATGGGCGATCGCCATCCCCAATCCCGTACCTTTACCAACGCCTTTGGTGGTGAAAAACGGGTCAAATATCTTGAGTTGCGTATCGGAACTCATTCCCGGTCCATTATCCGAAATTTCAACAACTACGGAACTGTCTAGCGTGTGCGTATGAATGCGAATCTCACTCATTGTGCAACCGGGAAGGGGATCGCTTAGCGATCGCTCTTCCTGTTCAGTTAGTGCATCAATGGCGTTGCTGATAATATTCATAAAAACCTGGCTAAGCTGCCCCGCGTAACACTCCACAAGGGGCAAGTCTTCGTACTCTTTGATGACCTTAATTTCCTTGATATTCACCCGCAAAATCGTCAACGCATCCTCAATCTGTCCGTGAATATCGATGCATTCTCGGTGAGACTCATCGGAACGGGAGAAAACCCTAAGCGATCGCACAATTTCAGTGATTTTGCGTGTCCCTAATTTCATCGAATCCAGGATTTCGCAAAAATCTTCTCTGACAAATTCAACATTAATGCGCGTCCTTTCCTGATGGATTTCGTCTGCCGGATTAGGATAATTCTCCTCGTATAGATCTAGAAGCGTGAGCAACTCTAGCAAATAATCTTCTGCATGGCTTATATTGCCGCCAATGAAGTTAATGGGATTATTAATTTCGTGGGCAACTCCCGCCACTAGTTGGCCCAAAGCCGACATTTTTTCAGTTTGGATAAGCTGAGATTGGGCTTGTTTTAGAGCCTGTAACGTAGACTCTAAAACATGATTTCGCTGTTCGGCCTTTTCCTTTTCCCGCTCCAACTCCTGGGTTCGCTCACCCACTCGCTGCTCTAAAGATACATTCAACTCTCGCAGCTTAGTTTCACTCTGTTGATGAAGAATCGCCCCTCCAATAGTTCCTCCTAAAGCAAGCAATGCTGCTTTAGCGGGTTCACTCCAAATTCGCTTTTGACCGCAGTCATCAAACCCGATTAGTCCCCAAAATAGGTCTCGGATAATAATCGGAACAACCAGGATAGATTGAATTCCCTGAGGCTCTAAAAAGTCTCGTTCACTATCAGGAAAATCTTCCACCCAGCCCGCAACAATATTGCCCGAGGAAAGAATGGAATACCAGCGTGGAGAGAACACTTCGTAGGCTACGTTTTGCAAATCTGGGTTATCAATTTCGGGGGTAACACCGGGCGAAACCCACTCCCAACGCTGACTAACGGCCGCCTCTCCAGTGTCAGGATGGGGGTGATTTTCAAAGATATAAATTCGATCAACGTGCGTTGCTTGACCCAGTGCATTGATGGCTTCCTGGACCGAGTTTTGATCACCGGTTGTTGTTAATAGCTTGTTGGTTGCGATCGCAATTCCCCACAGGAGCTCATCACTGGAAACGTCGGTTGGGAATAACAAGGGCGGGCTCATATCACATCAGATCCATCTCACAGCGTTAGTCCAAGCTAGCATCGGCAACTTGGCATTGCCTTCCGTTAGCACAAGCTAATCGTCAGGATAATCCGCTACATCCTGGGTTCCCCCGAGGGCAGTCGCAACAGCGTCGATTAAGCGAGAAACCGCAATTATTTCCAGCCCAGCGATCGCCTCCCCCTGCCCCTTCGGTACGATTGCCCGCCGAA
>JBCCTE010000061.1:0-9569 GCA_039198915.1 Cyanobacteria bacterium P01_D01_bin.73
ATCGAGCACAAAATCCAAATCCAAATCTTCTTCTAAAGTTTCAATGGCATTAGTTTGATCCTTGAGAGACTCTGGAAAAGATGCCTTTTCTTGCTCCCGCTCTCGATACAAATTAATAAGCTGGCTTAGTCCACTAACGTATTCCCTAAGGTGCTCTAAATTACCGTAAATAAAACTAATAGGATTATTAATTTCATGGGCAACCCCTGCCACTAACTGACCCAAACTAGCCATTTTTTCCGTTTGAATTAGCTGCGCCTGGGCATGCTGAAGTTGTTTTAAGTTTTGCGACAGTTCGTAGGCCTGTTCCTGGGCATCCATGCTCGACTGCAATAGTAGTTCTGCAGCCTGTTTCTGGGTTGTAATGTCCCGAATAATGGCGACGCCACCGCTAATCTGACCGGTCATTGCATAGAGCGGGCTGGCTTGGATACTGACCCACTGACCCTGCATTGCTGATGCGGACTGCAACGGTGCTGCGTTGGGGGAGGCGCGATTCATCCACAGTTCTGCCTTTGCCGTCGGTTCCCCCGCCAGAACCCGCGCTAGGGGAAAGTATTCCAAGGGACATCGTGTGTTGGCTTCTTCTTCAACGTAAAATTCACAGCGTTCTACCCAAGTCGCTAGCGGCACCGTCATGGTGATTTTGCCCAGTAGGGATATGGCTGCCGGGTTGGCAAACTGCACTGCGCCTTCGGTGTCCACGACCACCAGCCCGTCGCCCATTCGTTCCAAGATGGTTTTAAGGCTGTCGAGGGCTTCTTGCGATCGCTCCAGAGCCTTAGCCCGTCGGTTTGAATCTGCCAGTGCCGCTGCCAACTGTCGAGCCTGGACCGTAGATTCCTGCTCGTAGTGGATCAGGCGTTTTTTCAGGATGACGTTTTGCGATCGCAGCTGCCGAATCTCTGCGGCGATCGTTCGATTGAAATCTTTGTCACTACGGGGGTTAGCTTTGTGAGGATCAACGTCCGACATAACCCTTGCTGCCTCTAGACGAGTACTGTTTTAATCCTATGTGCCCTTTCTCTATACGTCATGGTTAATTCGCTACCTAGACGCTTTAACTTTGCTTAAATTTATTGCTTAACTATCGCCTGGATGTCTTGAGCTGAATATTTTGAACTGATTCCATCTCTATAGTCTCAGTTTTGTGGACTCAGTTTCTATGTTGTAGGTGCCTCGTCGCTTTCTGGGCAGCTATTGATGGTGTAGATGCAATGTGAATGTAGAGATAGGCTCCTGGCAGCTATAGTGATCGCTAGGATTCTGCGTAGTCTAGGCTAGGGCGATGGGTATGGAAAAACGGCGGGCTTGGTGGCAGTTTGGAGCGGGGGCGCGATCGCCGTGGAGAGGCGTGTCCTGGGTGGCGCTGATTGGGGCGATCGCCTGGATTACCGTAAGCTGCACCAACTTTGTTGACAGCCTGCCCCGCAAATCCGCCGAGGACGCTATTCCCCGGATTGTGGGCAGCACCTTAAGCAATCCCAAAACTTTTAATCCAGTTTTAAATAACGAGTCGCCTAACGTTTTCAGCTTTACCTACGAAGGATTAGTAAGGCTGGATCCGAAAAAGCGCGAGCTGGTACCGGCGCTGGCGGAAAGCTGGGAGATCCTTGGCGATGGGCGGCGCTACGTTTTTACCCTGCGTGAAAATGCTCGCTGGTCCGATGGTGAGCCCATCACTAGCGCAGACGTTGTGTTTAGTTTTAACGATATCTATTTCAACCCTAAAATTCCGTCCTCGTCTGCCGATATTTTTCGCATCGGGGCTGAGGGTAAGTTTCCGACGGTGAGGGCGATCGATAAGCAGCGGGTTGAAATCCTGCTGCCAGAAACTTTTGCGCCATTACTGAATTCAATGAGCGCCAGCATTCTGCCGGAGCACGTTCTTAAGTCGACGGTTACCGAGACTAATTCCAAGGGCGATCCAGTGTTTCTGACGACGTGGGGGCTAGATGCAAAACCGGAGGACCTAGTGTCAAATGGTCCCTACAAAATTGAGTCCTACGCCACTAGTCAGCGGGTAATCTTTGAGAAGAATCCCTACTATTGGAAGACTGATTATGAAGGAAACTCACTGCCAATCGTCGAGCGGTTTATTTGGCAGATTGTTGAGTCCCAGGATACGGCGCTGCTGCAGTTTCGCTCAGGTGGTTTGGATTTATTGGGTGTAACGCCGGACTATTTCTCCTTGCTGAAACGTGAGGAAGAACGGGGTGAATTTACGATCTATGAGGATGGTCCTGTTTCCTCTAAATCGTTTATTACCTTTAATTTAAATAAGCGGAAGAAGAACGGAAAACCTGTTGTTGAGTCCTACAAGTCTGCCTGGTTTAATGATCTTCGTTTCCGTAAGGCGATCGCCCACGCCATTGATCGACCGACGCTGATTAATAACATTTACCGAGGGCTAGGGGAGCCGCAAAATTCACCTCTGTCGCTGCAAAGTCCTTACTATAAAGCTGATGGTTTGCCGGTCTATGATTACAACCTGGAGCAGGCGCGGAAGCTGTTGGCGGAGGCGGGATTTAGCGATCGCGATGGCATTTTGTATGACGGTGATGGTAACGAAGTGCGGTTTACGCTGATGACCAATGCAGGGAATAAAATTCGCGAGGCGATGGTGGGGCAGATTAAGCAGGACCTCGGCAAGGTTGGGATTCAGGTGGATATTCAGGCGCTGGCTTTTGGCACGTTGGTGGACAAGCTGGATACGACGCTGGATTGGGAAGCTTGCGTACTGGGTCTGACCGGCGGCATTGAGCCCCATGGCGGCACCAACGTTTGGGGAGTTAAAGGGCGGCTGCATATGTTTAACCAGTCGCCGGATGAAGGAAAACCCCTGGATGGATGGGTGACGGCTGGTTGGGAAGAGGAGATTTCTGACCTGTACGTGAAGGGCAGCCAAACGGTCGATGAGGCGGAACGCAAGGCGATTTATGGCGAAACCCAGCGGCTGATTCAGGAGCAGTTGCCGTTTATTTACTTGATTGCGCCGTTGTCAATTGGGGCGGCTCGCGATCGCATTGTCGGCGTGGATTACAACGCGCTGGGGGGCGTGCTGTGGAAAATCGAGTCCCTGCAACTGGAGGAGCAGCTTAGCCCTGAGTAGTTTCTATCGCCATGACGCAAACTTCTGATTCCAAGATTCAAAACTCCGAGATTCAGCCTAGTCGCTCGCTTCACTGGCCAACCCTGGCGGTTAATGGGGGGCGATCAGTGGATCCCGCTACCGGCGCGGTCACGGCTCCTATCCACTTGTCCACCACCTTCGAACGTGATCGCACCGGAGAGTATCCCCGCGGTTATATCTATGGGCGGCTGGATAATCCCAATCGTCGTGCCCTGGAGGAGCATCTTGCCAAATTAGAGGGCGGGGCGGGGGCGATCGCCTTTGGGTCGGGAGCGGCGGCGGCGATGGGGATTTTGCAAACTTTGCAGCCGGGTGATCGGGTGATTATTGCCCAGGATGCGTACCACGGAAATCATCAGATTTTGCAGCGCATCGGTGAGCCTTGGGGCTTGGAAATGGTGAAGGTGGATGCGACGGATATTGCGGTGATCGCCCAAGCTATTACGCCGCAGACCGGGCTGATTTGGGTGGAAACGCCGTCTAATCCGCGCCTGCAAATTACGGACCTGGCGGCGGTGGCGGACCTGGCAAAGTCCCACGAAATTTGCACCGTTTGCGATAACACTTGGGCGACTCCGGCGCTGCAACCTCCCATTGTCCAGGGCATTGACTGGGTGCTCCATTCCACGACCAAATATATTGGCGGGCACGGGGATGTGACTGGAGGCGCGGTGGTTGGGGCGATCGCCGACGAGAAATTTGCCCGACTGCGGGAAATTCAGCAAACCGCCGGAGCGATTCCGTCCCCCTTCGACTGTTGGCTCCTCAGCCGCAGTTTGCAAACGTTGCCGGTGCGCATGGCTGCCCACTGTGACCATGCAATGCAGGTGGCGAAATTTCTAGCGGACCACCCGGCGATCACCCAGGTCCACTATCCCGGCTTACCCAGCCATCCGGGGCATGACATTGCAACTCGGCAAATGAAACAGTTTGGGGGCATGATTTCGGCGGAAGTGCGGGGCGATCGCCAGACGGCAATGGACGTGGTGGGGCGCTGTCGATTATTTACGCGAGCCACCAGCCTGGGCAGCACCGAGAGTTTAATTGAACATCGGGCGTCTATCGAAGGTCCGAAGACCACGACGCCGGAAACCCTGCTGCGAATTTCCATTGGACTGGAACATCCCAATGATTTAATTGCCGATTTAGATCAGGCTCTGCACCCTAACCCTTAACCGCAACGCCTTCGTAAAAATAGCCCACAAATTCCGGCAGCATCCTGGCGACGTAGGTTTTAAGCTGCATATCCGACTCGGCAAATTTAACGGCAACCATGTCACTAATTGGACGATTTAGGTGGCAGCCATCGGCAATGATTTTTTGGAACGGCGTAATGCGATCTTGCCACTTTTGAACACCAGGGCGATCGCTCCGACCGTGTTCAATAAAATAAAACCGCCCGCCCGGTTTCAATACACGATGGGCTTCGGCGATCGCCTGGTCTACAGCGGGAATACTGCACAGGGTCCAGGTGCTAACAACGCTGTCAAACTGGTTATTTTCGAAGGGCAAAGATTCCCCACCAATTTGCTCTTTGCTGATAGGAATAGCAGCCTTTGCTAACCGCTTTTTCGCTAGGCGATGCACTCCAGGATTGGGATCAATTACCGTTAGCGATCGCACCGTATCGGGGTAGTACGCCAAATTTAAGCCGGTACCAAAGCCAATTTCCAACACATCACCGGAGACATCCGCCAACAGCGATCGCCGATAGGACGAAAACGGTTCACCCGCCATCCCCCAATCCAGCAGATACGGAAAAATGCGATCGCCGTAAAATCCCATAATTTAGATAGCCCCGTCAGTGTGTTGTGACAAACGTTTTTGGATATGCGAGCAAGCGATAAAAGCAAGTTGCTAGTACTGGATCTAGACGAAACTCTAATTCATAGCTGTCATGAACCGCTGGGGAGACAATGCGACTTTAAAACTGGCGATTACTTTACGTACAAGAGAAATAATCTAGATTATTTTCTAATCCGATGTAGCCGCTTCTTTAAAATGGCGGTTTGGACGTCATCCAGCTCTGAATATGCGGCTCGGATCGTGGAAAAAGTCTTCCCTGAAAAAGCGGAACTTGAGTTTATCTTTTCAAGTAGCAGATGTACACCTCGGTGGGATCACTTTCGCAGTGAGCAGTATGTAGTTAAGCCCATTAAAAAGATCCAGAAACGAGGTTTTAAACGACAGGACATCATAATCATTGATGATGATCCAAGAACCTTTTCCGGTAATTATGGCAATGCGATTCAGGTGAAGAAATTTTTAGGGCAGCAGAACGATGATGAGTTGGTACTACTACTCAAATATCTGATGCTGCTTCGAGATTGTAGCGATGTTCGCAGGACAGACAAAAGGTCTTGGCGGCAGATGGCTTAAAGAAGCGAATGATTCAGGACGGTTCGTCAATGCTTGCAAGCGAGTGGCGCCTTTACCAATCGCACTTCTAATAAATTGAAAAATCCAGGGTACAGGAATTGAACCTGTCTGAGGCGAATTATGAGTTCGCTGCCTAAACCGCTCGGCCAACCCTGGTGGGAAAAATAAACGAAACGGATAAAATCGTACCGTGAGATTTCACCCCTACGTCTGTATTATCATATCAATCTCAAGTCATCCAAATTGAGCCGCCAGCAGACAAGCGACCGTATCTTGCGAGGTGGCGATCGCCTGGCGATTACCCAAGGACCATTGTGAATTCCACCGTCGGCTTAACTCTACTGCTGCTGCTCACCATGGGCATTGCTGGAGCGATCAGCACCTCCTGGGGATATAACCTGGGCAAGGAAGCGCTTCAGGGGATCACCTCTCCCGACTCTCGCCCCGATAGTGGTAGTGATCCCAGTGCCGATTCGCCCGAGGTAGAAAAAACACCTCAGCCTCTGGTGTTGATCGACGAACAAACGGTACTGAATCAAATTAAGGGACAGACTGCCGGGCAGCTTTCGGCACCGAATAATGTAACGGCTGCGGCTGCCTCCCCGACGCCGGAGCCTCCGAAGCCTGAAGCCAGTTCGGCTCAATCGCTGCCCCGCTCCACTACGTCGAAAAATGTCACCCTGTCGATCACCGGGGTGCGATCGCAGGGGGGGACGGTGCTGTTGGATGTGGAGTTGAAAAATCGCAGTCAGAGGATGGTGCAGTTTCTCTACAGCTTTTTGGAAGTGACTGACGAATTGGGTCGCCCGTTGAGTGCGATCGTTGAAGATTTGCCCAATGAAGTGCCGCCCGGTAATGTATCGGCGCGGGGGGTAATTAGTATTCCTAGCATTTTGCTAGAGGGCGTATTTGCAGTGGATTTGCGGCTGACGGACTATCCGGAGCAGTCTTTGCAATTGAGTCTCGACAATATTCCCATCTCCCAGGAGGCAGCTAACCCTTGATTCCCCATCGGAAACGCTTTGGACGATGGTTTATCAGCAGTTGTTACCCCCAAGGGAGTCTAGTCCCAGGGAATCGGCGTCAGCTCACTGGGGGCGCGATAGCTAGGTTGCTTCGGAGCTATGGCCCGTTGGCGATCGCCGCATTGAGTTGTGGCTTTGCCATCGCTGCGCCGGATATTGCCCAGGCGACGATTGCTCAAGTGACGACTGCCCAGGCGGCAGAATCTGGCAGCGTAACTATGGATGCTGGGGGCGTTATGCTCCGCAGCTTTTCCGTGCTGTTGCTCATCGTCATCAATGGTTTTTTTGTCACCGCCGAGTTTGCCATGGTCTCTGTGCGGCGATCGCGCATTAATCAACTAGTAGAAGAGGGTGATGCTTCGGCGCGGACGGTGCAGCAGTTCCAGCAGGATATTGAACGGTTGCTGTCCACCACCCAGCTTGGGATTACCCTATCGAGTCTGGCGCTGGGATGGATTGGCGAACGGGCGATCGCTCAGCCCCTGGCCTACTGGCTGCGAACCCAAACCCTGGTTCCATGGGTGCCCATTAGCTTTGCCAGCCACACCATTGCGATCGTGATTGCCTTCACCGTGGTGGCGTATTTGCAAATTGTCCTGGGCGAACTTTGCCCCAAATCCCTGGCGCTGTTGCATGCGGAAGAACTGGCGCGGGTTTTGGGACCTCCTAGTGTGGCGATCGCCCGTATTTTCCATCCGTTTATTTGGGTGCTGAACCGTTCCACCCGTTGCCTACTGGGTTGGTTGGGGATTAACTATGGCGGACAAAGCTGGCACAGTCGGGTGACCCCCGAAGAATTGCAGCTTATTATTGCCACCGACAACGAATCAATGGGGCTGGAGGCGGACGAGCGAGAGCTGTTGCAAAACGTTTTTGAATTTGGCGATGTCACCGTTGAAGAAGTGATGACGCCCCGCACCAGCATGGCTTGCATCCCGCGTACGGCAACCCTGCGGGAGGTGCTCCTGGAAATTGCTACCACGCAATTTACCCGCTATCCCGTAAGCGGTGAATCCATTGATGACATCTGCGGTGTGATTCGGACCAAAGTTGTGGTCGCAGCGCTGGCGGATCCGAAGAATAATTTGGATGCTCCGATCGCCGGTTGGATCCGTCCCGCCCACTTTGTAGAGAAATCCACCACTCTAGATGAGCTGCTGAAGCTAATGCAGCGCAACCGGATTCCGATCGTTATTGTGGTGGACGATTTTGGTGGAACGGCGGGATTGGCAACCTTGGGAGATGTCATCGAGGAAATTATTGGACCGGCGGATGATTCGGATCGAGAAGAGGGACCGCTGGTGGAATTTGTGGGGGAACAGGTGTTTCGGGTGCGAGCGCAAATTGATGTCGATGAAGCCAACGAGCTGTTGGGTTTGGAGCTGCCGCTGGGGGAGGATTATCAAACCTTGGCGGGCTTTATTATTTATCAACTCCAGAAAATTCCACCGCAAAATGCCACGTTTACCTACGAAAATTGGCATTTCACCATCGAGTCTACCGACGGTCCCCGCATTGATCGATTGTTAATCCAGCGCCGGGAGTCTGACATGCCGTTGCCTGCGTTGGACAGCCATATCGATATGCCCATTGCCGATGCGATGCCCTTTGATGTGACGCCCGATTTGGTTCCCGATTCAAAGCCTAGTGCAAAGCCTAATTCAAAGCCTAATTCAAAGCCTGATGCTTAACTTCACTGGCTTAGACGTTCCGACGCCAGTCTTAAATATCGATCCTGTTCCGCCACCCGAGCGTCGTTAGTAAGCTGACACTGCTGCCAGTAGGGGATGGCTTCTTCGGGACGCTGCTGCTTATCTAAGGAATCGGCAAAAAGGCAGTAGGCGGAGCCGCCGACGACCTTTGCTGTTTCAGGGTTCTCCTTTTGCAAGGCTTCGTAGGCAACGATCGCATCATCCAAAACAATTTCCGCATCCTCATAATTGCCCTGTAAAAGCCGAACCCATCCCAGATTTTTATTGAGGGCGTAGATTAATTCCGCATCGGATTTGAAATGGTTAGAATCACCTTTTTCCGACTCATCCTCAGAGTTGGTTCCGGGGTCTGCCTGTTGACTCATTTGCTGATCGGCACGGCGAATTCCTTCCTGAAGCAGATCGTAGGCTTTATCTAAGTCTTCTTCTTTGATGTAGATATAAGCCAGAGCATTGTAGGCGTGAATAAAGTTTTGGGCGAGGGCTAGCTGATAGTTTGCTCGAGCTTTCTTTAAATCTTTCATTTCCTCATAAACTCGACCAAGGAAATAGTAAGCTTCGATATTTTTTGAGTCGATCGCGATCGCCCGTTCAAAGAAAAACCTGGCATTAGCTAAGTTAGCGCCAGTATTTAACGGCATATCTGATGTTGCTATTTGCTCCGTCGTTTCCTGTTGCAATGATCCCACTAGTTCTTGCTTACCTAGATCTAAATAATAGTTAGACCAGGCAGGCAACATTGAGTGAACTGTCAGCGTTAATCCAAATACCATTACGGACAGCAACAGCTTCATTTCCTGACGGAAATAGGACGGAATTCTTAGGCTGTCGAACACAACTTTCATTGCCTTTCGACCGGTTTCCGTTAGGACGCTGCTGGCGGTGAGCAACGTTAAAACGCTTTGGATTACTACGGCAAAAGAACCCACCAAAAATTCACCGTCCGCTAGGCGCGATGACATATCCACCAGCAGGCTGACCGTTGCCGTTAGGGGCACGATGGATAGGGCGCTCCATAGCCAGTCGTAGCGATCGAGGCGGTGGATGGGGCGGCGTAGGTACCACCACCAGGCGCTTTCGTCTGGGCGTAGGGTTTGGCGCCATTCGTCCAGGGGGGCGGCGTCGTATAGGACTCCGGCGCAGTTGCGTAGGCGATCGTCTAGCTCCAGCAGTTCCCATAGCTGCACGTCGCTGGGTTTGTCGCCGCTGGAATCGTAGTGCGATCGCAGGGCGTCTTCCAGTTCATCGCGGGCTTGGAGCACTGCCAGCACTTTGGCGGCGGTGACAAATTGCCGAGGGGGTTCAATATCCTTCAGCGCG
>JBCCTE010000062.1:0-9537 GCA_039198915.1 Cyanobacteria bacterium P01_D01_bin.73
ACAATGGGCTGGTGCTCAACATAGGACCAAAAGTAATTATCTAGCGTTCCAAACTCTTGCTGAATACTAAGCACTACCTTAGCATTCTTGATCGCTGAAGCTACCTTTAAACGGTTGCGCACAATGCTTGGATCCTGAAGCAAACGCGCCTGATCTGCATCAGTCATTTTTGCCACCTTCACCACTTCAAAGTTATGGAAAAGGCGGCGATATCCCTCGCGCTTTTTGAGAATTGTGGACCAACTCAAACCCGCCTGGGCACCTTCCAGAATCAGAAATTCAAACAGCAGCCGATCATCATGAACTGGTTGTCCCCACTCATTATCGTGATAGGAAATCTCAAGGGGATTATCGCCAGCCCAATCACATCGAGAGAGTCTCTTTGACTCTGTATGATCCATTTCCGATGCCTCCTAGCCTTCTTTTACCTAGACGCGAAGCAGCCATTTCTTCTGATACATCACCCATGAAACGGTCCACCAAATCAGCGTCATGGTGATTGCAAAAAGAATCGAGCCGGTCCACGGTCCTGCCCAGGATGCGTAGAGATTTTCAAATAGCCATTGGTAGGTGCTGGGGGCGCCATCGCCGCTGCCGATGTTGGTGCGATAAAGGATTCGCGCCACAATGCCGGAGCCGACAAAAATTGCGATCGCATTGCGCCCCATAATTTCGAAGGGCCAGCCTAGCGATCGCCATCGCTGTACGTCAATTAGCTCAAAACAAATCGCCAATAAAATCAGCGACCAGCCGCCGGAGACTAAAACGTAGGAGCTTGTCCACAGGGGTTTTGAGACTGGGAAAAACATCCCCCAAAAATATCCTAGCCCCAGGGGGATTGCCCCCGCCCCCGCCAACCGTATGCTGGTAAAGGTTTGAACTCCCTGATTTTTTAGCCACTGCACGCCCCAATATCCCATCAGCACCGTGACCACTGCCGGCAGCGTACTGAGCAGCCCCTCTGGATCAAAGGGACCGCCCTTGTACATATGGGGGGCGCTGAGGATGAGCTGGTCGAGATAGCCTACCCAGTTCGTTGCTTCAGCGAGGGGATCAACGCCTGGGCTGCCGGGGATTGGCACCGCCACCAGCCAAACCCAATAGAGGAAAAGCATGGCGATCGCCCCCACAATTTGCCATAGGCGCGACACATTTAAAATCACCAGCACTGCTAGCCCGTACGCCAATCCGATGCGCTGCAACACTCCCATAAAGCGCAGGTTGGGTAGGTCGTAAAAGGGAAATCCGTTCAGAAGCAGCCCCAATAACAGCAGTAAACCCACCCGCTTGGCGATGCGCCCATAGATTGGCCAGGGAGCATTGCCTCGCTCTGCAAAACGGTCTAGTGCAAAGGCAGAACTGGCGCCAGCAATAAACAGAAACGCGGGAAATACCTGGTCCGTTGGGGTGAAACCAAACCATTCTGCGTGCAGCAGCGGTGGGTAAACATAGCTCCAACTGCCGGGGTTGTTCACCAAAATCATTGAGGCGATCGCCAGCCCCCGAAACACATCTAAACTTCGCAGTCGCCGCTTGGATGCGTCAGTGAAGTAGCGTAGGGGCATAGGTCAGCACCATGGACTAATTGCGGAAGGCTAATGAAAAAGGCGGCGGGAAACTAATTGGCAACTTATGACCAACCTACTGGCGCCCTGACAACGAAGAAGCGATTAAGGTGTCGTCAGCTAGGACTCAATTATTTTATCGGAGCATGACTTTGCTTTTCCGGCTTCCAGGAACTTTCAGGTCGTCTTTCCACTAACGCTAAGCAATTCCAGTGCGCAGCATAATTGCCATTTCATTTTCCCGAGGCGAGAACTCTAGTGCAATTTCCTCGGTGATTTTTCCGTCTAAATACAGCTTATAAAGGGACTGATTCATGTTGAACATTCCCAAATAGTCAGAGCGGGAAATAATATCAGTAACCTCATCAATTTCGCCGCGCTTAATGTAATCGCGAATTGCATCGGTGTTAACCAAAACCTCATGATAGGGCGCCCGTTTATCATCCGTTGTCGGCACTAATCCCTGGGAAATGACAGAGACTAACGATTCTGCAAACTGCATTCTTACGGTTTCCCGTTCGTCTGGCTGATACAGCGCCAAAATTCGCTCAATGGTCTTTACTGCACCATTAGTGTGCAGTGTTCCAAATACTAAGTGGCCAGTTTGTGCGGCTTTCAGTGCTGTTTCAACGGTGCCGCGATCACGCATTTCACCAATTAGAATTACGTCGGGATCTTCCCGCAGCGCCGATTTCAATGCCGTATCAAACTCGTGGGAATGGATGCCGACTTCTCGCTGGTTGATTAGCGATCGCCGACTTTCGTGAACAAATTCAATCGGATCTTCGATAGTAATAATATGGCGCGGCAGCTCACGGTTGATATGGTCAATCATTGCCGCCAAAGTAGTCGACTTACCAGACCCAGTAGGTCCCGTCACTAGGATTAGTCCCTTATGTGCCTGACAGATTTCAATAAAGCTGTGGGGTAAATTGAGCTGATTAAATGACAGGATTTCGAGGGGGATAATCCGCAAAACCATCGACGATCCGGTTAGGGTTTGGAACACATTAATCCGCACCCGCGCGAAGGGATACTGTGCTGCGCCGTCATAGTCTAGCGTTTGCCAAAAGCGATGAATTTCCGCGTCGGTCATTACTTCCTGCATCCAGGATAGGAAAGTCGCGTCGTCCACTTCAGGAAATTCCGTCGCCTCGATCGCCCCTCGAACCCGGAATCGGGGGATCTTCCCAACGCCCAGGTGAATATCAGAGAAATTGCGTTTAAAAGCTGCCTCAACCAACTGCTTCAAAGTCGGCGCACCCTTTCTGCGCTCGGCTCTGGGAATTGGTCCACCGGGGCTGGCGACTACAGCGCCGTGGCTCGAACCGTTTGTGCCGCCGCCAGCGTCAGGGGTGCTACCATTTCCGGCAATGCTGACCGAGTGGCCGTTGGACTGGGACAGCTCAGCGCTGCTGTTCTCCGGGTCGCCAATAACCTGAAAGCTCCAGTTAGCCTGGCGATCGCTCACGCTGACGGAAAGATGATGGTTGCCCGGTCGGGGGAATACCAAATCCAGCCGCCAGGTTCCATCCTTCGCTACCCTGGGTCCGGTCATTTTAAAGCCCCCGTCCAAGGAGACAATAACCGGCTTGCCAGCGTCCTCCGCCGTTGCCACGCCGGCAACCACAAAGCGATGCAACATTTGAACTGGTGCGTTAGGAGCCTGCAAGATTTTCATGGGGTGACCTCAAGTCCGACAGCGATCGCACAGATGCCCACTCAAATCTGGCATAGGTTTCCGAATGTGGCACGCTCTCGACACAATCGAAAGGTTTGGCGAAGAGTTAGAGAATTTGCCTCCCCACTCCTTCGTCCGTTCCCCAGCGCCTGCTAGCCCACTTTACTTGGCGATCGCAACGGTAACTCCACCCGCTGACCCGGTACCGGCTCCAGCACCTGCGTTTCCAAATTGGAATCCCGCAAAGACTGCTGGAACTCAACTAGGTTGCCCTTATCCCGCAGTACCTTCGCCAAAAAGCCCTCGTACTGCACCTTACCCGCCGCCGCTGTTGGCAGCATTATCTGGGGCGCGATCGCCTCCGCCAGCTTCAGCGCACTATCGGTTCCCTTGATGATGGGCAGCGCAAAAATCGCCAAATCAATCAACGGCGTAATCGCCACGTCGATAGGTCCCTGCTCCTTCAAATCCTCAGGATGGGAGCCATGGGGTTCGTAATATAAAGACCGCCCGGTGCCCACATCGCGCAGAATATAGCCGTTCTCAAACACGTTCGGTCCCGTCGTCGACCCAACAGTCGCAGTAATGGTCAAACTGCCCAGCTCCAAGGTTTCACCATGCTCCAGGGCAGTCACCTTCGTATATCCCAACTCCTCTGCCACCTTCGCCGCGTTTGGAGAACCCACAACCGGAATCGACCGATCCATCGCCTCAAGGGTTTCCTTGTGGGCATGGTCATCCAGCCCCTGGGACAGCAGAATCACGTCCAGCTTTTCCGGAATCGCGTAGGGCTCCGGATGGGTGCCCTTAAAAAACCAGGCCGCATTGCCAAACATCAGCGGACCCACCAGCCACGGATCCAAAAGCACCCGGCGATCGCCCATCTCAATCAGCCAACTGTTGCTATCGAACCACGTCAAATACATAGTGATGCCTCGTCAATTCTTCTCTAGTCATCGGAAGATAGCTTCAAGGCAGAATCGCCCCAGCATTTCAATAATTATTATGACGTGATTCTTCATGCTTCTGGCAGAAATTTACCCAAACGACTGAAGCCCAAGCAGCGCCACATTTCACTGAGGCTACGACCCTGCCAAGTTTCCAACAGCCAATCTGATTCCAATCACCTTTGTTGATGACTACATCTGGAACAGCAAAAATACAGACTGCATCAGTCCAATCACAACACCTAAGATGCCGCCAATATAAATAATCGCCTGCAATTCATCGCGCACAATTCCCTGGATAGCTGTCTCTAAATTTTGCGCCGGAGTTGCCATAACCCGGTCAACAATAACGTTATCTAAATCCAGGATTGGAATCGCTTGAGCCACAATTTTCTCCAAATCTCGCTCTAAATATCGATCCAAAATCAACGCCAATTCGTAACTTACCGGCTCGAAAGATTCTTGCAAAACTGGAGACGTTTGCAGACGCCCCAAAATTGCGTTTGCCAACTCTTCCCAGTTTGCTGTTTTACCTAAATCCTGAAGAACATCGATTCCGCGTCCCTGTAGGTACGTACGAAAACTATGGCGAATTGTGCGACGGATACGACGCATTGACGAGGCAGGTAAATCCTTTGGCGACGCTTTTTTTAGCCATTGATAAAGGCGATCGCGAACCCGTAAATCTCGAAAAATTTCTGCAAGCTGTTGATTTGCCTGAGCTGGATTATTGATACAAAATACTCTGACACTAGAGAGTGTATTCCTAACGCCAAAAACGTTGGCAATCACCCAGTAAGTGCCGCGCGATCGCTCCCGGAAACTACTATCCAAAAGCCGAATATTTTCCTCCGTCAGGAAATCAATTAGCGCCAGCCGCAATGCATTTGGAGTAAGTACTGCATCTACTACCCACTGTGCCAGTCGTCGCGCCTGGGACTGGGTTAACTGATAGTCGGCAATTAGCTGATCTAAAACCTGGTTAATTTGCTCCTTTAAAAAGTCTTCACTACGGCTCCAAACCCTCAGCAGGCGTGGCAAAGACTCGCCAACAAAATCCCTTAAAACATCTCCCAAAATCTGAGCCGTTCGCTTTTGGCGATCGCCCTGTAACTGCTCCAATGCCAGGTGCAAAAGCCATTCCAAAGCCGCCTGAGTGCGCTTTACATCTAACAGTCGCCGAGCAATCTTTTCTAACTCTGAAGGGGTCAGTAAAGATCCCATGATCGCATCAGAAACCCGCCGAGCCAAACGTCCCTGATTGCGAGGAATCAAACCCGGTGTCAATGGAATTCTAAAGTCCCCTAGAAAAATAGGTTTATAGGGACGAAACAGCATTTTAATAGCAAGATCGTTGGTGAAATATCCAATTACTCCACCCGCGATTGGAGGCACTAAAAGAATCCACCAGTTAGCGACCATTTATAACCACAGCCTCGCTTCTAATACTACGCTTCCGGAATTTTCTCCAAATTCATTATCATCAACTGAATGAATTTCAGCCGACCAACTTAAACAGAAAGGACTCAACTTAGATGAGGAAACTCTATTTAATCGCCACTAAACACCCCATCATGCCAGCAGCTATCGGGTAATGAATTGCGTTTTGGAATCCAGCAGATCGAGCCAATTTCTCCTGCTCTTTCCCCTGGGGGAATCGCGCCAAACTAGGCGCAATGTATTCATATTCTTCAATCATGCCACAGCGTTCGGCCGCTGGAACGACCTGATTTTCCAAATACCAGTTTTGAAATTGTTCCATCCAACGCTGAGTCGGTCGATGCATATCTAAAATAGCAACAGCTTTTCCTGGCTTTAAAATGCGGTAAATCTCTCCCAGCGATCGCCCAATATCAACCACATTCCGCAGACCATAGCCCATAGTTGCGCCATCAAAACTATTGCTTTCAAAGGGCAGTTGCAACACATCTGCCTCGATCCACTGAATCGTTGCAGGCAGATAGGTTATGCGGGCTCGTGAGCCAGCGATTTCCAGCAAATCCGCAGAAAAATCGACCCCAAGGGTTTCGCCCTGCGCTCCCACCTGCTGCGCTAAAAGATAGGTCAAATCACCGCTACCACAGCATAAATCCAAGGCGCGATCGCCCGGCTGCACACCGCTCCAATTCACTGCCATGCGTTTCCAAACCCGATGCAGTCCGAAACTAAGCTGGTCATTGAACTGATCGTAAACAGGGGCAATACGGTTAAAAAGCGTTTGGACCGTTTCAGAACTAGGCTGTGTAGGGTTAGACATTGTGATTATCTGGAATTCTTTTACCCTTTTAGTTGCTTTAAGTAACAAGTTATTTCCTGTGAAAAACTCTCAGGATCAACCAGAAATAGCCAGTGGTTTCCGGGCAGTTTTTTAAGCGTCAGATTAGCCAGGTATTTTTGATAGGGTTTAAGCTGCCAATCGCTACGATTTAATCCTTTCTCCGCGATCAAGACTAATGCTGGCGTATTGAGTCTTTCCGTTAGTCCAGAAACCAAGACTACCGCTTCAAAAATTCCGTTTCGAGCCGCAATCGCCAATTTACTGCCCCAAGTCTTATCGGACTTTTGTTCCAAATTACTTTCAAAGGCATGGCGTTGCAGTATACTCCAACTTCGGTATTGCTTCATACCCTTTGCCTTCGTCTCTGCTGCGTCTCGAGATTCAAATGGTCCCATCATTTGAAGAAATGGCAACACCCGATAGAACAGGGGAAACGCCAGCTTAGAAATACGAGGCAAACGCTCAATAAAAAACGGATCGACTAGAATCTGCGCGGCTATTTTCTCAGGCGATCGCTTTACCCAAATGGGCACTAACTTTCCTGCCCAGGAATGTCCAACAGCAACAATTGGCTGCTCAATATTAAGCGCTACTATTAGGTCCTCTAAGTCATCAATAATTGACTCGAAATCATAGCCACTTTCTGGCTTGTCGCTATCACCATGGCCCCGCAGATCCGGAGCAACGACGTGATAGTTATCTTCCGCTAAACGTTTTCCTAAATCGCTCCAAACTGTGGCGCGATCGCCTAAACCGTGAAGTAGAAAAATTGTCTTTGAGTTGGAGTGACCACCATTCTTTGGTCGCCACTCTAGATATTTAAGTTGTAGCGATCGCCCCGGTAAATTAACTAAGTGTTCCGTATAGCCGTAGTGTTTTTCAAAAGACTCAGAAGGGCTAGCCACAGTCATAGAAGAGGTCGATAAACGCCAGATTTATAAGAATAATAGTCGTAGAGAAAATGACAGTTGAGACCTGTTGTTTAGGATTGCTTTGAATAGCGCAACCATTTCAGGACCACCGGAGGACGCTGCCCCTTCGGTAGGGCAAAAATCCGCTTCGCCATCGCCCAGGACTCAAGCCACTGTCGCGCTTCCTTTGCCTCTGGCTCCAAGTTTTCCATCTCGTATGCCCATGCATCATCCTCGCCCACCAGCCCTAAACCCGTCCCGGCGATCGCCTCATCCAACGTCGATGGCTGGAACATCATGGCATCACTAATTCGCCCCATCTCCCGCGCCAGCCCAGTTGGCTGATAATCATCGGTTGTCACAAAGGCATCCAGCAGCACCTGCCCTCCCGGCTTCAGGGCGATCGCCACCTGCTGAAACACCTGCTGTAGCTCCTCCAAGGAGGAAAAATAGGGCAGAACCCCCGTCAGAATCACCAAATCAAAACCGTTAGAGGGAAAGACAACCCTCTCATCTAGTACCGACCCCTCAATCACCGTCACCTGGCTTTTTTCTGATCGCTCAGCCAGGCGATCGCCCAACGCCCGCAGCATCACCGCATTGGAGTCCAGCACCGTTACCTGATGCCCCGCCGCCGCCAATGCCAGCCCATTACGCCCGGTCCCGCCGCCAATATCGAGAATATCCAACGAGGGCGCCGCCGCGTCGGTGCTAACAGCGTCCGCCACCGCCATCACCATGGCATCGGGAAACGCCTCAAACTGCTCCGGCGGGCGATTTACAACAAACTGCTCTGCCTGTTCCTGAGGAGATACAACAAAAGTTTCGAGCTGCCACACTAGCCCGCGTTCTGGTGGGGGTGCCGTTCCATAGCGAACCACCAGCCGCGAGTAGGGCGAGGCGCTGAAACCTGCCTTCACTTTCTCTCGAAACATTTCCTGCACCCGCGGCATTTCTTCCGCTGTAAACGGGTGGCCAAATGCATAGGCTAGGCGCTGGGCTCGCTCCACATACACCGGCACTAGCGAAGGCACGCACAACACGACCCACGATCCCTGCTGTCGCTCCCAGCCGATGGCTCCAGCGACTAGCGAGCGATCCAACAGCTTTGGATCGGTCACCAGGACGCTACAGGATGGCGCCGCAGATTTTGATGAGGGGGAGGGCATGGTTTTGGCGATCGCTCCTGACACTAAACAGCCTAAAGTCTAGCCATCTTAGTTAAAGGCTGCTATCAATCCTAGCTGGAACCCAGTCTTCATGGGAATCCTAGCCCTAGGAGTATTGCAAATTTCGCTAGCGCTTCTTTTTATTGACAGCTATTTACAGCAGATTAATAGCCGCCTTCTTCGTATTCAGGCTGGCGAGTTTTCTCAGGAATATTCAACTTTGGAGCCTGATAGTCGGGCTCATCATCCCAGGCATCAGCGCCGGCTTCTTCGTACTCAGGCTGGCGCGATCGCTGCGGCTCGCGTCCATCGGCCCAATTATCATCCTCAGCGTAGTATTCCGGCTGGCGCTGGCGGGCTGTCTGGCGATCGCTCCACTCCTCTTCCTGCCAAGCTTCTTCCCCATAGCCCTGGTCCATTCGCTGCGATCGCGCCGACTCCTGGCGTAATCCAGTTCCCAGTTGATTACTTGGAGCCGCAGTAGGCGTGAAATACAAATCCTCGTCTTCCCGCTCCCAGGGGGGGGAGCTAATACCCATGCGCTCCAAAACGCCGACACTAAGCTGCACCAGCCGATCCTCAGCACCTTCAAACACAATTAGGCGGTCCGGACCACTGCTAACCACCTCATCAATGGGTAATTCATAGGTGCTAATCAACTGCTCCGGCACCTGAGGAATCCCCAAAGACGCTACCAAAATGGCAGTAACCGTCCCATCTTCCACGTCAAACTTAAATCCTCGAACCTTCCCCAGCATCTCGCCGGTTTCAGTAATCACCTCGCTGCCAACCACTCGACTGTAGGGCTCCACATCCACGCCGTCTTCAATTGCTCGGTCATCCTCCACCAGAATGACGTCCCCAATCAGATATGGGTGGACATTGATCGCCGGGAAGTGATCGGTTTCGGAATTAAGGACAATATCTTGGCAGTATCGGCGCTACCCCGATTTATGGCGCTGGACTGTATCAGTCAGATTGGGGAC
>JBCCTE010000063.1:0-9504 GCA_039198915.1 Cyanobacteria bacterium P01_D01_bin.73
GAATTTTACTGGGGCGAGCATATCCACCTGGGACACTACGGCAGCCCGCCGCGACGCACGGATTTTCTCCAGGCAAAGGCAGATTTTGTCCACGAAATGGTGAAGTGGGGTGGTCTGGATAAGCTGGGCGCGGGCACAACGGTATTGGATGTGGGCTGCGGCATTGGCGGTAGCAGCAGAATCTTGGCGAAGGAATACGACTTTGACGTGACCGGCGTAACCATTAGCCCCGAGCAGGTAAAGCGAGCCACCGAGCTAACCCCCGACGGCTTAACGGCGCAATTTAAAGTGGACGATGCCATGGCGCTGTCCTACCCCGACGCCAGCTTTGACGTGGTGTGGTCCATCGAAGCCGGTCCCCATATGCCCGACAAAGCAGTATTTGCGCAGGAACTATTGCGAGTACTAAAGCCCGGCGGCATCTTGGTAGTGGCGGACTGGAACCAGCGGGACGATCGCCAGGTACCCCTCAGCGGCTGGGAAAAACCGGTAATGAAACAGCTTTTGGATCAGTGGTCCCACCCGGCGTTCTCCAGCATTGAAGGATTTGCGGAGCTATTGGAAGAAACCGGCTTTACGGACGGCGGAGTGACCACCGCTGACTGGACGCAGGAAACGCTACCCTCCTGGCTAGACTCCATCTGGCAAGGCATTGCACGACCCAAGGGACTAATCAAATTTGGCGTTTCTGGCTTTATTAAGTCATCGCGAGAAGTTCCCACGCTATTGCTAATGCGGTTGGCATTTGGCGCTGGGCTTTGCCGCTTTGGCATGTTCAAAGCAGTGCGCGGTCCGGGTGCTGGCGCGGCGCAGGATGTTGAGAGCGATCGCCAGCCAGTTTCGGTGTAGCCATTGGCATCGCTGAAGCCAGTCAAAATGACCATGACCCCCGCTCGCACCATTTGCCTAGGATTTTTGGCAGTCATCGCGATCGGGACACTGCTGCTATGCCTGCCAATTTCCAGCAGCGACGGCACTTGGATTAGCCCAATGATCGCCCTATTTACGGCAACCTCCGCAGTCTGCGTAACTGGGCTATCGGTGGTAAATGTGGGCGAATTCTATTCGGGATTTGGTCAGCTTGTCTTGGTGAGCCTGGTACAAATCGGCGGGCTCGGCTATATGACCGCCACCACGCTGCTGTTGCTGTTATTTGGACAGCGATTTGCACTGCGGGAAAAAATCGCGTTGAAGCAAACATTGGATGCGCCGGGACTATCGGGAATTCGCAACTTAGTGAAGTCAATTATTGGCGTCACTTTGATTTTCGAACTGACCGGCGTCTTTTTATTATTCTCAATTTTTGCTCCAGACTACGGCGCAGACAAGGGACTTTGGCTAGCAATTTTCCACAGCATTAACTCCTTTAATAACGCCGGATTTAGCCTCTTCGAAAACAGCTTTTCCGAATACGTTACCCACCCCGCCTTAAACGCCATCGTCTCACTACTGGTTATCGGCGGGGCGATCGGCTACCAGGTAATTATGGAAGTGGTTTTGTGGGTGCGATCGGGGGATTGGCGGCGGCAGTTACTCAATCAAAATGTTAGAAGCAGTGAGCGATCGCCCCAGCTCCTGCCGCGCAGAGGCCGCAGCACCTTCTCCCTAAATTTCAAAATGTCCCTAAGTACCAGCATTGCCCTTTGGGTGTTGGGTCTGGTGGGATTTTTCCTAATTGAAATCAGCAACCCCAACACCTTTGGACGGCTGGATTGGGGCGGCAAATTAATCGCCGCGTGGTTCCAATCTATGACCACCCGCACCGCTGGTTTTAATACCGTTGATATGGCGGACTTAGGATTGCCTGCACTATTTTTAACCATCGGTCTAATGTTCGTTGGTGCTAGCCCAGGGGGAACCGGTGGCGGTATTAAAACCACAACAATCCGAATTTTAATGAGCTGCACAAAGGCAGTTTTACACGGTAAGGAAGAGATAATTTGCTACCGTCGACAGATTCCTATGTCGCTAGTTCTAAAGGCGATCGCCACCTTTATGGGATCCCTAGGCACAGTTCTGATCTCAACAACATTGATCACGTTTGTTGATCCAGAAATCCCTTTTATCCAAGTCCTTTTCGAGTGCATTTCTGCCTTCGCCACCGTCGGACTTTCCATGGGAATTACAGCCAACCTTTCCCTGCTATCGAAGCTGGTGTTGATTGCAACGATGTATCTGGGGCGGGTAGGCGTTTTGCTGTTTATGGGGGCGATCGTCGGCGAGTCAGAACGCAGCCTAGTACGATACCCCGAAGAAAACCTTTTGGTCGGCTAGGGGACAGACCCAAACGACGAGTTGTACTCAATAAAACAGCCTTCGGATTTATCAGCTTTGGTCCTCATGCCAACAAGTCCACTGTGCAAAGTCAACGTGTTTGGATAAGCAGCATAAACGGTGTAGGCGTATCCACAGTTGGACTCTTCTAGGACAACTCTTTCCTCTTCTCCAATTGAAATTAGAGTGGGAAGATCTTGGTGATGCTGGTCATAGACCTGCTTAAAGCTCTTGATTGCTCCCTGTGAACAGGCTGAATGCTGAGCACGCAATCGACAAGCCTCTTCATAATCCTTGTTCTGTAAGGCATTGAAGTAATCAAAAATCACTTTCTCCCTGGGATTACGCGGAACCTCAGAACCGCTCGATTTAGCTTTAAATTCAGTGATTTGCTGACAGCCTACCAGCAGTAGGGTCAATGGAACGACCAATACTTTAATCATTAAAAGTCGCCCCTAAAAATCAAGACGAACAGGGCACTAATACCCCAAACTCTGTTGTCTAAAACGCATGAATCCATTCTTTGACTTCATAATCAGTCCAGATTCCATTTTTCCAGTAGGGATCGTTTTCGATCGCCGCCTTCACTTCCGCCTCAGAATCAGCTTCGTAAATTCCAAACACTTTCGTATTGTCCTTTGTCGGCCCCAGGGTAATTAGAAAACCCGACTCTTTTTGCGACGCTAAACCATCAAGGTGAGTCTGGCGATAGGGAGTTCGCTTTTCCAGCGCGTCTTCGCAATAGGAACCAAAAAGAATATATTTCGCCATTTTTTCCTGTCTTTACTATTATTTTGGTCGATTAAGTTTGGACTAGGCAGTCGCCGCCCCTGCTATTGTTCGCAACTCTTTAAGCCCCAAATATTCTAAATCCAGAGCCGCCGCCGCCGATACCAATGCTTCAACGTTCCAGGGCTCAGGAATGTGGGGAAAATATCCCAGCACCGGCACTCGAGTCAGCTCAGCGATCGCCCCCGCCGGAGCCCACTGTTCCTGCTCCTCCGGCGATCGCGGCTCAACGCAGTTCAGCACGATTCCCTTGACGTCCAGCTTGCACTGTCGCGCCAACGCCATACTCGTCACCGCCTGGGAAATGCAGCCCAGCCGCACTGGCACCACCAAAATTATCGGCAGCCGCCAATCCCCCACCAAGTCCGCTACCGTCAACTCCCAGGTCATCGGCGACCCCAATCCCCCCGCCGTTTCCACCAGCGTCAGGTCGTAATCCTGCTGCAACTGGGACAGTGATCGCCACGCCAACCCTAAATCAATCTGAACTCCCTCTCGGTCCGCCGCCAGCGGTGGAGCAAGGGGATCGCGCAGATAAATTGAATTTAGGCTCTCGGCAGATTGGTTAAGCTGGAATAGAGTTTGAAACTGCTCGCGATCGCCCGGACCCGCTTGGATTGGTTTATGTAATCCCACCGTAGTTTGGGAAAAATGGCGACGGCAATAGGCATACAGTGCCGCCGTCAACGCCGTCTTGCCCACATCGGTATCCGTACCCACAATCGCTAGCGATCGCCCCAAAGGTTTCGTCAAAACTCCCGTCCCCCATTCCAGATTTTCGGCTTAATTTTCAGTTCAATTTTCAGCTTAATTGACTTGCTCAATCGGCACGCAAATAATTCTCTCAAACTAAGCGCCACCTAACCGTAAGTCTTTCAAGCCCGCCTCCCCGTCCTACCCAACCGCGCCGGATTTTGCCAAATTGACCATTGCGCCTAAATGCCATTCGCCAATTTTGGCGTGCTATCCATTCGTTTTACAGCCTGAAAGGATAGCCAAAAAAGTCCCCGAAAAATCCTTTAGGACAGCCGCCAAGAAATACCTATGCAAACGCTTAAATCTCCGATTTCGGCCACCGCCCCACGCCCCGAATTATCCGAAACGGGTGCCGCCAATTTTGCCGATGACGTGTTGAAAATCGGCGATCGCATCTTCAAATCGCGCCTAATGACTGGTACCGGCAAATATCGTAACTTCGACGAAATGCGAGCCAGCGTCGATGCCAGCGGCTGCGAAATTGTCACCGTCGCCGTTCGCCGTGTCCAAACCAACGCCCCCGGCCACGAAGGTCTCGCCGAAGCCCTGGACTGGTCCAAAATCTGGATGCTGCCTAACACCGCCGGCTGCAAAACCGCCGAGGACGCCATTCGCGTTGCTCGCCTCGGTCGAGAAATGGCGAAGCTCCTCGGACAGGAAGACAACAACTTCGTAAAACTGGAAGTCATTCCCGACGCAAAATACCTGCTGCCGGACCCCATCGGCACCCTGGAAGCAGCGGAGCAACTGGTGAAAGAAGGCTTTGCAGTGCTGCCCTATATCAACGCCGACCCCCTCCTCGCCAAACGCCTAGAGGAAGTCGGTTGCGCCACCGTAATGCCCCTAGGCTCTCCCATCGGCTCCGGCCAGGGTATCCAAAATGCTGCCAATATCCGCATCATTATCGACAACGCCACCATCCCGGTTGTCGTTGACGCAGGTATCGGCACCCCCAGCGAAGCCGCCCAGGCGATGGAGTTGGGCGCATCTGCATTGCTAATCAATACCGCGATCGCCCAAGCCCAGAACCCAGCCCAAATGGGTCGCGCCATGGGACTAGCTACGATTGCCGGACGCCTCGCCTACCAAGCGGGACGAATCCCCATCAAAGCTTACGCCAGCGCCAGCTCACCTTTGACGGGAGTTGTCAACAGTTGAAGTGCGGTAAAAAACGCGTAACTTTTTGAGTTTAATGGCGATCGCCCCTCACTTTCTCTGGTGATGTTGAGGCGATCGCTATTCTGCTAATTAATCCGTCCCCGGATCCAAGCTCGAAACTCTTTTATCACCACATTTATGTTTTCCGTTGCTGCCCGCTTTAGATATTGCGGTAGAACTTCTGTCAAAGGCAAACCCGGAAAGTATTGACTTTCAGGCTTAACTTGGTAAGTCCCATTGGTGGGATCGAGATGCTTAATCTCCAACCCTTTTCTGCTGTATTGCCACAGTTCAGAAACTCCGAGGGCTGCATATATTTCAGGATGGCTACGAGAAGTGATGTCAATTTCTAAAACCAAGTCCGGAGGCGGATCAACTGCCAAGTCTAAGCGATATTTTCCCCTTACTGCACTGGGGTTTCGGATGTAGAAGCAGTTATCTGGTTCAACACCTTTTAGAGTTTCAGTATTTATAAACGTCGTTGAACCTAGAGCGTAGCGATCCATTTCCAGCTCTTCTAAAAGGACTTTAATGAAGTCGCCTAGGTTTTCTTTGGCGCCTTCATGCTCAGGTAGAGGAACCATAATACTTAGCAATCCATTTGCGTAGGCAATTCGGCTGGCGCGGCGATCGCCTAACTCCTCCAAAATTCGATTAAATTCATCCCAATCCGCTTGAATCCTAACGGTTTCACCAGGCTCGATAATGAGGCGATCGCAAGTAATTGGCATGATTTAACCCGGTTTCAAATCGTCGATATCTGATCGAGAGGTTGGCATTGAAGGGAGGTCTTAGGAAATGCGGTCCAGTAGCGATCGCCGTTTCTCCTCAAACTCACCCTCAGAAATCAATCCATCCTGGCGTAGCGTATCTAAAGCTCTTAGGGCATCGGCGATTGCCCCCACCTTCTCCGGCTCAATATTTTCGGCACTCCCTGCATCCGCCATCGCCAATGCGGCATTAAAATTCTGGTCGAACTCATTTCCATCCTGAGCGAGATACCAAATTCCTTCGACTGCGCTGGCAACGTGGGGGATGGGCGTCCACGATAGCAACAGGTAGCACAGCCCCCACCAGGACTGACCCAGGTAGAATTTATGCAGCCCGGCGACGGGTAGCACGGTGCCCACTAGGGCGAGACCGACGGCGATCGCTCGTTTTTTGGGAGGGGTTGCCATGGCTCAAAGGGCGCTAGCGTTTCAACTATTAGGATAGCTAGGGTTAGCGCAGAATGGAGGGGCGATCGCGGCAGCTCAGCGTTCGGTTTCTGCCCATAGAATTGGGGGCGAGTAATCAGCTAGTATCTCTGAGGAAGTGTCAACCACTCAATAACTTTAAAGTTAAGTTATAAGATTCAATCTTTTACTCACCCTTGCAGTCAGCTTAAAAACTTGGCTTTAGCTAGTCTGAACTGTTAGAAAAAGCAATCGTACACGGTAATCATTGGGGAGGATAACCATGGGTATTTTTGATTCAGATGTTGTCCAGAAAGAAGCGCAACAGTTGTTCACGGACTATCAACAGCTAACGCAGTTGGGCAGTAAGTACGGCAAGTTTGATCGCGATGGCAAGATGATGTACATCGAGCAGATGGAGAGCGTTTTGGACCGCTATCGCATCTTTATGAAGCGATTTGAGCTGTCGGATGATTTTGCAGCAAAGGCGACCGTTGAACAGCTAAAAACTCACCTAGGTCAGTTTGGGATGAATCCCCAGAAGATGTTTGAACAAATGGAAATGACGCTAAAGCGAATGAAAGCTGAAATTGATCCCTAGCCTGAATTTCTAGGACGAGTTTATTGCTCAGAATATGACGTTTTCCAAGGCGCTATTCTGTAATTGCATCTAATAACTATTAGTTCTCTATCTCAGTGATAAAGAACTTGTTTAGGCAGAAGGGTTGATAGGGATTATTGATTGTTTAGGGTGAGTTAGTGGAGAAGGTGATAGCGGGGGCGATCGCCCAGCCTTGGCAGAGTCAGCAGGATACGCAGCAGGATTTCCCCCTGGGTTTGGCGATTCATACGGCGAGCGCTGAGCTGGGGCTGGCCGTGGTGGAGGCGGGCGTGGCGCGGGCGAGCGCGTGGTCCCTGGGTCGAGACTTGTCGTCGGATTTACAAGATTATTTGCAGCGGTTTGTTGCGCCTCATCCCTGGTCCACACTGCAGTTTTTGACCGTTGCCATTGGTCCGGGTGGGTTTACGGGGACACGGATGGGGGTTGTGGCGGCGCGGACTCTGGCGCAACAGCTTGAGATTCCGTTATTTGGAGTGTCATCCCTGGCGGCGGCGGTTTGGCAACGGCGCGATCGCTTCCAAGTTGGCGATTGGATCGAAGTGACGCTACCGGCGCGGCGCGGAGAACTTCACGGTGCAGTTTACGAGCTTTGTAATGACGGCGTGATCTGCCAGCGATCGCCTGTAGTTATCTCGCTGGAACCGTGGCAGCTTGAGCTGGCTCAATTACCACAGCTCTGCAAGCCATGCCCTTTGGAATCGGATATGGGCGGCGATGCGGAGGGAGTGTTGGCGATCGCGGCTTGGCGTTGGCTGCGAGGCGATCGCCCCCACTGGTCCGAGGTATTGCCCTACTATGGCCAACACCCCGTTCATCGGTAGGAATTTATTACGGGAACCTCACCGCTATCTACCCACCAAATCGACGTCGCCAGATGATGATGGCTTGTTTAGCATCGGGATAAGCAGCGGTGCCTTCTGGGATTAGCGCCGCCGTTTGCAGTGCCTGACCAAGCTGTCCGCTGCTGGCACGACCTTCAGCAATTTTCAGGATGTTTTTACTCCACTGGTCAATGCTTGCCTGGGCGCGATAGTACTCAGGCTGCCCTGGGCGGATGCGCCGCGCGACGCCGATCGCCTGATTATAGGACGAGGCCTGGCCTGGCTTGAGTAGTCGGAAGGCTTGCTGCAATCGCTGACGATTAGCAAGCTGCTGCTTTTGCTGCTCCGTCCACTGATTCAACAGCCGACTGCGTTCCCCTTGCAGCTCCTTCACATCGGTGGGCACCAGCTTTATCGCCGCGATCGCCCCCCCAAAGTTCCCTTGACGGGCGCGACCTTTCGCCAGATCCAACACCACCCGCGACCAGCGCTTGATATCTTCCTGGGCTTGGGGGTAGAGCGGATCGCCCGGTCGAACCTTGCGAGCTTCACCGATCGCCTTGCTGAACTCCGACGCCTGGGAAATTTGCAGCGGCATCCGCGCCCGTCCCAAAGTGTCCTGATTGATAGCGGTCAATGCCTGCGATCGCACCTTCTGAGCCGCCTCACTTTTTTCACCAGGCACCCGGTCGATGGTATCCACCGCCTGCTTGTAGTTACCCTGCTGAATCGCCTGCTGAGCCTGTTGAACGGCTGCCGCTTCAGCTGCCGCCGGGGCAGGGGCACTAGCTTCCGACGCGGGGGGCGCTTCCTCTACTGACCCAGTACCGGGCAGTCCCAGCCCTTGGAATTGACCGACAAAGGCACCCCAGTTACGCCACAAAATCCCCAGCAGCAGCAGCAAAATCAAACCGCCGGCTCCTAGCAGTAGCCATCTCAACAGTCCGGGGGAGGATTTTTCTTCCGGTTCTACAGGCGGTGACGCAGCGATGTCGGGCGCTGGAGGCGGAACGATTGGTGGGGGAGCGATCGCCGTTGCTGTCGGTGCGATGCTGGCAACGGGAATATCCGCGCTGGATTCTACGACCCCTGCGGCATCTTGAGGCGGGAACAGAATGAAAGGTGCAGTGCTGTCATCAGCAGCGCCATCGGGCGATCGCATCACGTCGTGATAAAGGGCATTGTGCTCCTTCACAATCACCTTGGGCTGCTGTAATCCCAAGCGATCTTCCTTACATTGCTGAGCCATCCGGTCCGCCAATCCCCGCTCCAGGCTAAACAAATTGGTGCCTATGGGATCGCTCATCGCCGCCATCAGCCCCGCCATAAAAACTCCCGTATGGGTGCTGGGAGAATACTGGGACTGCTGCCCCTGCTGATTTGAGTTGATGGTAGGGATATCGTATTCCCGCGCCAGATCTCGAATATCGTTGCCCACCTCTGACTCGGCATACCCTTCCCAGGCGTGGTTAATATCCAATAACAGCAGCACATTGCCTCGCCCAGCGCGATCGCGAGCCGCCGCCAGTTGGGTGTAAATGTCTCGCATGGCAATACAGCCGGAGGGCACCCGGTCGGGGCTCCCCTCGATCGCCATAAAATAATCTTGACCGTTATGGCAAACGCTGTAGCCGCTGAGCAGGCACCACAAATAATCTCCGGACTTCACCAGGTTCTGGCAAACGCGATTGAGCCAAAACTCAATATTTTCCCGGTTGGGATAGGTGGGACGACCTTGGCACGGGCGGGAATGGTCACTGAGCTGTAAACATCGCTCTTCCCCCAGCTCGCCTTTCTCCTTCCACAAATGATGCAGCGCCATAGAGTCCGCTTCCCCCTGGCGCACCGCCGGCAAAAACGGATAGTTGGTAATACCGATGGCGATCGCCCAATGGTTACCCGAAGGAGA
>JBCCTE010000064.1:0-9467 GCA_039198915.1 Cyanobacteria bacterium P01_D01_bin.73
CATCACACTCATCATGCACATCACACACATCAGGCACATCACACACATCACATACGTCACTTACATCACTCCCATCACACGCATCCCACACATCACACTCATCATACACATCACACACATCACCCCCATCACACACATCAGACACATCCCGAACAACACCGTATCTCAGTTTTTCTTCGTATGGTTTCCTCGTTACCTGCCAAACTGAAGGAAATCTTTCTATGCATCCGGCACACTTTTTAGATGCATCTTTTCGTTATAACTTGAACTAAACGAAGTACAAGGTGACATACAGGGGTTAGCCATTTGTTGAAACTGAAAGAACGAAAGCAAAAAAGTGACACGCAAAAGAGCAAGACTAAGAAGATTCACAATCATTTTGCTGGAACTTGATTCAAAGGTTGTTCCAAACCAAAGATCTCAATCTCGAACCCAAGGCATCCGCTGCTGATATGCAGATTGCCCTGCTTAGCCAGACGCCAAGCCGCCAAAATCAAATTTGGGATTGGATGAACAACGCCGATAATTCTGACACTCGCGACGAAGCCATCAAAGCCTTTGCCGATGTCCTCGGTTCCCTATTCAGCATCCCCGGCGCTGTCGGAGCCGCCCTATTTAAAGTGGGCTACACCGCCCTAACCAAAGCCCGCAAAAACCGAGGGGAACTACCTAGCAACTAGCCCAGACTCATTGATTTCCCACCACCAAACAGGTGCTTAAAAATGCCTCAGAAAACTGCCACCCCTGTAAAACAAGAACAATTCGATTGCAAATACATCAATTCCCATACCCCTACAGCCACCACCCTCAAAGGACAAATAATCATCCTGGGCAATGCATACGGCGTTATGCCCTATCAAAATCCCCTTGCTAATGAATTTGCCAATGCAGGCTATGAATCACATTGGTTTCCCCTTCGAGGGCAAGAAGAGATGCCTGGTGAATTCTCTATTTCTAATGGCAGACAAGACCTCGCCAATGCAGTCAAATTCGCCAAGAGTTCATCTTCAATCCCAGAAAAGCCACTTACTATCTTGGCCCACTGCGCGACCAGCTTAATCACGATTGAGTACCTGTTGAGTCAAAACTCTACGCCAGTAAAATCAGTTATTTTTTATGGACTGTTGGCGCAGCCCCAGAGACTGCGAAAAAAAGCCGAACTGCGTTTAGAGAAAGCCGGTGTTCGCTCTGCTTTGAGCGATGATGACTGGAATTACCCCACGGCGGACAAACTTGTCGAATTAAATAATCGACAGATTCCAATGTTGTTCTGCTATGCCGAAGACCCAATTAATCGGCGGCGCTCAACCAGCAGCGAGCTGCAAGAAATCACAGGTTTGCTCCCCTTAAGTTCCCTGCATCCCCTGGAACAGAGCTACGACTTCAACAACGACAACGTACCCACGGCAGTATCAAAATATTTGGATTGGTTAGACCATATTTAGACTGTCTTTCTAAGACTAAAAAGGCTTTGCGACCGACTCAACTATGCAAGGCGATCGCTACTGGGCAAACGAGGTTCCTCTAGATACCCGATATAGCGCTCCTGTACCGTCTTGGTGTTGGAATGTCCTGCAATTTGCGCCGCCCCAACAACCCCAATTTCAGGATCCCTAGCTGCCTCTGATAGCAGGGTGTGTCGAATATTGTAGGGACGCTGATAGGGAACACCACAGGCTTCTAAGGTCGGTCGCCAAACTCGCTTACTCCAGTTGTTGGTGTTGATAACTGTGCCCTTGGGAGAGGGAAACACCAGCGCTTTCCCTTTGGTGTCCATCGTTTTGCGCATCATCAAATATTTCAGGATAGGCGGGGTAATGGGCAGCTTTCGGGTGGTTTGGGTTTTGGTCTTTTTCTCTACCTTGCGATGCCCCTTACCCGCCGTGGTGTGGTCTGGAGACTGCGATCTTCGGACAGTTATCTTCCCTGCGGCAAAATCAACATCGTCCCACTTAAGCCCAATAACTTCACCGGTTCGCATCCCAGTTTCAAACCACGTCGCCACCATGGGGTAGTAGTAGCCCCGGTGGCTATTAGCGCCGAAGTCAACTAGAAAACTGCGGTAAAAGCAATCAAGAATCCGCTTTTTCTCCGCCATCGAGAATCCTTTAACCTCATTCGACGGCGGAGGCGCTTTGCGTCGTAAGTCACGGTAGGGATTTTTGCCTCTAATTAGCCCCTCATTCAATGCCCATTCGATGCACCGCCGAACATAGCTGATGTAGGAATTGAAAGTATCCGGTCCAGTGACAATCTCATCAGTCCAGCCTGGATTATTCCAGTCAGGGTCATGGGCATGGATATAGCGTTCAACCCACCGATATTTATTGTTGTAGGTTTCCTCCGGCAGCCTTAATTGATGCACCCAGCGCCGCCAAACGATCGTCAGTTTCTGCTCATGCACCCCTGGGATGCTGCCGTCAAAGTTTTCTTGATTTTGTATGACTATTTGGTCCGTCGAAACCATGCGTTCGTAACGCCCTAGAGATAAGTCAAAACATCGGGCGGCGATATCCGCGTTCATCGCGTCGGCCACTTTTTGGGCTTCCACGACGTTATCCACCGTGTCATCCATATTGCAGTAAAGAAAAACACGCTTCCCACCGAAGAATTTAGCGGGAATGGAGATCCGCAGTCGATGCTTGTCGGCACCAACATTGCACCGTCCTTTCTTGCCACCTCGATAGGTTTTTCTGGTCACTTGGGGCGAGATTTTTGGGAAGGGGTTTCTATCTTTTCTCTATCCCTAGCCACAAAAACCAGAAAACCGCACTTTTTTCTATCTCTCGGAGAGCAGTGAAAATACGGGTTTTAAAATGGGCGATACTGGATTTGAACCAGTGACCTCTTCCGTGTGAAGGAAGCGCGCTACCCCTGTGCTAATCGCCCGACAGGACCATAAACATAACACGCCCTTCTGGAAAATCTCAAGGCGATAAAACTTTAAGAAACTGGGCGATCGCCCCACCCCCCCATCGTCTCTACTCCCCTTGAGGGATCTCAAGCCATAAATCCGTCAACTCACGCAAGCTAACGTGCTCGCCCCTTCCCAAAATCAGATGATCCTCCAGGGGAATATCTAAAACCTGCGCCCCAATTAACAGCCGCCTGGTTAGCTCGATATCGTCTTCACTGGGCGACAGGCTGCCCGACGGATGATTATGTCCCACCACAATTTTGATTGCGCCCTGACGCACCGCTGACTGAAAAATCTCCCTGGGTGGCGCTAAGGTTTCCGTCGCGGATCCCATGGTGACCAACTGTGTGGCAATTAGTCCGTTGCGCGCGTCTAGCAACAGCACCACCAGCCGCTCTTGAGCCTGCCACATTAGATACTCTCCCATCGCCGCCGCCGCTATATCAGGGCTGTTGACGATGGTTCGCTCCAGAGGACGCGACTGGGCAGTGCGCTTTCCCAACTCGACCGCTGCCAAAATTGAAGTTGCCTTGGCAAAGCCGACGCCGTGAATTTGCATTAATTCTTCAAGGGTCGTGTCCCGCAAGCCAATCAGGGGATCCTGATGGTAAGTTTCCAGCGTTTTTAAAATTAAATGTCCTAGTCCCACCGCCGACAGCTTGCCTTTTCCCTGACCACTGCCCAATAAAATCGCCAGCAGTTCTGAGTTAGATAAGCTGCTAGGTCCCTGATTTGCCAAACGCTCGCGAGGGCGCTCAGTGGCGGGCAAATTGGAAATGGGAATACTGTAGGTCATAGGGAAATTTGACGGGAAAAGTCAGTGGCGATCGCCCGCAATGACGGCTCCCAGTTTCAGCACAATGGATTTGTGTTCCAAAAACACATTATCGCCTGGCATCAGGTTTCCCAATTTTTCTGGAGCGGGCCCCGATCCGTCCATGCCTTCAGCGTAGAACAAACTGTCGGTCTCCTTTGCAAACCAGCTTCAAGCCCACTCTGTAGCCCAACCTAAGTGTCCCGTAGCTCAATGAAACTACTCATCCTGGCATCCCACCCCGTGCAGTATCACGCGCCGGTATTTCGGGCCGTGTCCGATCGCCTAACCGCTGAAGGCGACGAGTGCGTAGTGGCATACCTGTCGGATTTTTCCATCCAGGGCTATCGGGATATTGAATTTGGCACCAGCTTTGCCTGGGACGAGCCCCTATTGGCAGGCTACAAATCCCGCATCGTCAATGAAAAACAGACTCAGCAGCCAGCGGGGTTTAAAGATTTGGATGCGCCGGGCTTTGGGCAACTGCTGATAGAAGAGCGCCCTGATCGCGTCCTGGTTCACAGCCTGAACTATCGCGGCGCGGTGTGGGCAACGATTCTGGCGCGATTGCGGGGCATTCCCTGCACCCTGCGAGTGGAAACCAACGATGAAGCCGTTGCCCGATCGCCCTTTAAAGCCAAGCTGCGATCACTGGTCTACCGGCTGATGTATACCCTGTTCGACTCGGCGATCGCAATCAGCACCCTGAACAAAGACCACGTAATCGCCCACGGCATTAACCACAAGCGGGTGGGACTAGCGTACTACTGCGTACCCGACCGATTTATCAATATCCCCGCTGAGGAAAAACAGCGCCAGCGGCATGAAGTACGTACCGAGCTGGATTTTGGCGATCGCACCGTAATTTTATTTAGCGGCAAGCTGATTCCCAAGAAAAATCCGGGGCTAATCCTAGACGGCATTGCCCAGCTTTCCCCGGACCAACAGCAGCGCCTTGGCGTTATTTACCTGGGCTCCGGCGAACTGGAAAAGGAACTGCGCACAAAAGCCGCCCAGCTCCCCAACGTTAAAGTCCATTTTGCAGGCTTTAAAAATCAAAAAGAACTACCACCGTACTATTTGGCCGCCGACGCCGCTACCCTGCCCTCCCAGCGAGCCGGGGAAACCTGGGGACTGGTGATGAACGAAGGAATGCAGGCAGGCTTGCCCTGTATTGCCACCGACGCGGTAGGTTCGTCTACGGATTTTGCTGGAGTTCCCAATTTTCAGGTGATTCCCATTGGCGATGGCGTAGCGATGGCTCGGGCGATCGCTCAGCTAATCGGCATTGACCGCGACTTTGGGCGCTATAGCGAGGTGATGAAAAATTTCTCCACCGACGCCGCAGCCTCTAACATTGTGGAATGGCTACGCAAGTTTTAGAAAAAGACAGTAACGTTGGGCTGTCTCAAGGGCGAAATCCCCTAAGCATTGCCCCGATGATGGACCGCACCGATCGCCACTACCGCTACTTTATGCGGCAAATTTCTCGGCACGTGCTGCTCTACACGGAAATGGTGGTCAGCCAGGCGATTATCCATGGCGATCGCGACTACCTGCTGGGGTTCCATCCCGACGAAAAGCCTCTGGTGCTGCAAGTGGGGGGCGACGACCCAAAGCAGCTCGCCCAGTGCGCCCGGATCGCTGCCGACTTTGACTACGACGAAATCAACTTAAATGTGGGCTGCCCCAGCGATCGCGTCCAAAGCGGTAACTTCGGCGCCTGCCTAATGCTGCAACCGGAGCGCGTCGCCGAATGTGTCGCCGCCATGCAGGCTGCCTCGCCTTTGCCCGTTAGCGTTAAGCATCGCATCGGCGTTGATGAGCAGGACCACTACGACGACCTGGTGAAATTTGTAGAAACGGTAGCACAGACCGGGTGCGATCGCTTCACTGTTCACGCTCGAAAAGCCTGGCTCCAAGGTCTGAGCCCCAAGGAAAATCGCGATATCCCTCCCCTGCGCTACGAGGATGTATACCGTTTAAAACAGGACTTTCCCCAGCAATCCATTGAAATTAATGGCGGCATTTTGACTCTGCCGGATATTCACAAGCACCTAAATCAGGTGGATGCGGTGATGATCGGTCGCGCCGCTTATGACAATCCCTATTTATTCGCCACCGTGGATCGGTCGATTTATGGGGGCGATCGCCCAACTCCCACGCGCCAGGAAGTTGCCGAAGCCATGCTGCCCTATATCGAGCACTGGCTTAGCCGCCCTCCCACTGGCAGGGTCTTTAAGCTCAACAGAATCACCCGCCATATGCTTCAGCTTTTCACTGGCCAGCGGGGCAGCCGTCAGTGGCGGCGTATTATCACTGAGCGATCATGCAAACCGAGCGCGAGTATTGAAGTCATTAAAGAGGCTCTAGAAGCCGTCTCCACCCAAGCAAACCAGGGCTGCTAGAGTCCCAAAGGCTTCTCTTGCTCTGATCGAGCGAAGGAGCGCAGGCTAATAGCCCCGCTCCTTCTTCCAGAATTTATTAAGCTCTAGCTAGACTACCTACAATTTTGGTGTAAGCAATATAACTTGACGCTGCCTAAATTAACGAGCTGCGCGTAATCCCCCTTTGGGCAAAACCGCCTTAGGATTAATCGCACCTTGACCGGGCTGGCGGATTTCGAAGTGTAAGTGAGGACCAGTACTGCGTCCCGTGCTGCCCATCTCAGCGATCAACTGACCCTGGCGCACTTTCTGACCACGCTTCACTAAATTCCGGCTGTTGTGGGCATATCGAGTCAAACTGCCATCGGTATGGCGAATATCCACAAGATTGCCGTAACCGCCGCTATTCCAACCAGAAAAGACGACCTCACCATCAGCAGCAGCCACAATGGGCGTGCCAATAGGGGCCGCGATATCGATACCCTTGTGCATGCGTCCCCAGCGCCAGCCATAACCAGAGGTGAAGACGCCCTTAGTTGGCCAAATGTAGCCGTTAAAGCGCATGCTGCTGGGCAAATAAGAATCAGCAGACGCTAGAGGAGGCAAGCTAGGTCCAACGGTTTGCCCCAACAAGGACCGTACAGCCGGATTGCTGTCATCTAGGCTAGGCGAAGCCAAGGCGATTTGTTCGGGCTCGTTCACCGAGACTTCAGACCCAATTTCTCCGTGGAGAGGAGGTAAAGCGCCCACCGATTCAGAGACAGACTCAGTGACAGTGCGATCGCCTGCAACATTCAAATCGCCTGCATCTTCCAGGGTCGTAACCGTGTCTGAAGTTACCGCTGCAGTCTGAGAAGGAGCAACTCCACTCTGACCGCCGGAATTAAGCACGGCAGGACCATTTCTCAACACAGAGGACAAGCGACCGTCATATTTCTGCTGTAGTGCCCTAATTTCCGCCTGCAGTCCAGCAATATATGGATTTGGTGCCGTCCGCCGTCCGCTTAAAAACTCTTGGGGCGCAGGTGAAACATCAGCTCTCGGCGGCGTCGCAATTTTGGCTCCTGATGCTTGGGGCGTAGCAGGAATTGAACCTGCGGTGATCGTTGGGCGATCGCCCATAGCAACAACAGAACCAGTGGACGCAATAGATTCCGCACCACTTGCTGCATAAGCTGCTATCTCAGCGCCCATAATTGGAGGAACAACTAGAATTTGTCCAGCCCGAATCATATGGGGATTATCCAAGCCATTGGCTTTCACCAAAGAGCGAAGGGAAACTCCGTAGCGTTGAGCAACCTGCCCCAAAGTATCTCCTGCCCGAACCTGATACTGTCGCGGCGCCGCAATTGGCGGAGTATCAACCTTAGCCAACCTGACTCCGCTGTCGAAGGCTTCTAACTCAGCGCTCTGGTCGCCCTGAAAAGGTGAGGGTATCTCAGCAGCAAAATCTTCTTCAATGGCGCTAGAAGAATTTTGAATTGCAGTGATCGCCTCATTCCTGACTTCGGAAATCGGATTCTCAGTGACCGTAACTACCGACAAAATCGACGTTTCAGAAGTGTCCGCGTCCGCATTATCAAGGGCAGCTAAGCTTTGTCCCTGAGATACATCAATAACTGGAATTGATTGTCCATCGGCAGGGGAGGAAGCCACAGCATCCGGGAGGCTTGGAATTTCGGAGCTCGCGGCTCCAAACTCCTTCTCTGAAATCTCGCCCAGGTAAGCTACATCACGCTCTCGATTGAAGCTTCCTTTGTTATCAAGCAGGCTAATGCTGGGCTTAGGATTAACCTTTTCCAGGCTGACTGGCTTTGAGGCCAATGCGCCCTCATCACTCGAAGGATGCTCAGCAACAATCGCACTTGGCTCTAGCTTGCCGGCAGAGTGGGTTGGCACTTGTAAAGTTTGTCCAACCTGTGGCAGATCCCCCGCCTCCATGCCGTTTAATTCTAGTAGGGAACTAAGACTGATGGAATGGGCTGAAGCAATCCCAGCTAGAGTATCGCCCGACTGAACGATGTAGCTTTGGGAGCCTGCTTCGGGCTTTTGGTCAGCGGCAGCAGGTGGTTCTGCGGCCATGACGTTATCGCCTTGGCGGGGCAGCAACAAACTAGTTGCGCCTACCGATATCGCTAGTCCGAGCATCGCGGCTGAGGTGCGAGCCTTACTGCGATTGGTTTCTGTTGAAGTCGGTTGAAACTGTTGGGTCATCACACGATTTGGATGAGTAGGGTATGGAACAGTTACAGAGAGCAAACTAGTGGCTTGAGTAACATCAACTCTGCTACTAGCTTGACGGTCATGAGGAGCATCTCAGCCGTAACTCTGAAGTTCCAATACTGTGTCTGTCGACAGGTCTATCAATTCCGCAGCCTTAGTGTAGCCACAGTTTTGCTAATCGACAAAAGTCTAGGTCAGACTACCCTGCTTTTCTGATTTAAGCAAGAAATGATTTTTTCCTGCTTGGTGAATAGAACGTTTCAATTTTTCTGTGTGTTTTCGAGTCTTTTTTAAAATGCAATTAGTGGTATCTTAGCGGGTTTTGTTTGTTTATTAGAAGAAAAGATCCCACTGTCGTTATGAAGCTCTAGTGAAGTGGAGACGGGGTTTTGGGCGATCACCCCCATTCATCGGCTTGATTTAGATAGCAGCAAAAATCTAATCGCAGACTTCGCAAAGGCTTCACAAACCACTCAAAATTATTTTTCAGTATTTGAGAGTTACATTCACAACTGACAAGTCTCTCAACCCAGTCTTCAAAAGATTTTCAAGTCATCCGTATTTTTCGAATTTCGTAGCCAGCTTCTATGGATATGTAGCTTTCGCTGAATTCAATTACCATTCGAACTATAGGTAATACTTATAGGCTATCCACATAAAACCAATATGAAATTGATCGGTGGCAGTTATTAATTAATGGGTTCTTCAAGGAAATCTGATTGCGCACCTTACATGTGGAGTGTGTGTGGCAACTTAAGGCGGTGTTATTTCCCTAATCGCATAGACCGAGCTGGCGACGAGCTTCAAAAAGCCCGACTGCGGCGCTAACGGAAAGGTTGAGGCTGCGTACGTGAGTGGAATTGATGGGAATCCGCACTAAGTGATCGCAGCTTGCAAGGCTAGTTTCCGAAAGTCCGTCGGTTTCACTGCCCATTAGTAGCCAGTCGTTCTCCTGGAAGGCGAACTGATGATAATTTTCAGTCCCTCTTACGGAAAAGCCGATTCTCCGCCCTTCTAGGGGTGTCTGGTGGCGATCAAAGGTGTCCCAGTCGGAGTGATAGGTCAATTTGACGTGGGGCCAATAGTCCAAACCTGCTCGTTTGAGGTGGCGATCGCTAATTTCAAA
>JBCCTE010000065.1:0-9393 GCA_039198915.1 Cyanobacteria bacterium P01_D01_bin.73
GTGCCCTGGACGTCCTGGGAGTAAGTCTTTCATCCTGTCCCATTGGTCATCTCGTAAAGCGTATCGGCGCATGGGGGGAAGCTGAGCAACAGTAGTGCTCAAAGCCTAACCTCATACTCCTAACTGAGCACACGCCTTAGTGACTCGACCAAACTCTCTAGGCTTGAGCGAAATTGCACAAGTTCTCGCCATAAACTCGCCACAAAACGGTTGCTCTGAAAGCCCCTTAACCAGACAATAAGTAGGCTGAAAGATGAACAGTAAAGCGTACAAGTTTAGGAGCCGGGCGTGAGTCAGGAATTCGATTACGATCTCGTTATCATTGGCGCTGGAGTTGGTGGGCACGGTGCGGCTCTCCATGCGATCGCCTGTGGGTTAAAAACCGCCATCATTGAAGCGGCGGATATGGGCGGAACCTGCGTTAATCGAGGCTGTATTCCATCGAAGGCACTGCTGGCTGCGTCGGGGCGCGTGCGAGAGCTGCAGGACGTTCGACACCTGGAGTCCATGGGCGTGAATGTGGGACCAGTGTCCTACAACCGCGAAGTAATTGCTGACCACGCCAACAACCTGGTGGCGAAGCTACAGGGAGATTTGACCAACAGTCTCAAGCGCCTCAAGGTCGACATCATTCAAGGCTGGGGCAAGCTGTTGGGTTCCCAGAAAGTTGAGGTAAGCCGACCCGAGGGCAATCGCACAATTACTAAGACGATTACGGCGAAAGAGGTCATGATCTCGGCGGGATCTGTGCCAGCTGTGCCTCCCGGAATTGAGCTGGATGGCAAAACTGTATTTACTAGCGACGAAGCAGTGAAGCTGGAAACGGTGCCTGATTGGGTGGCGATTATTGGCAGCGGCTATATCGGTCTGGAGTTTTCCGATGTGTATACCGCGCTGGGGTCGGAAGTGACCATGATCGAGGCACTGGATAATTTGATGCCGGGCTTTGATCCCGATATTGCCAAGGTGGCGAAGCGATCGCTGGTGGAAGGGCGTGATTTGGAAACCTATACCAGCACCTTTGCGACGAAGGTGGTGCCGGGATCACCAGTCACCATTGAGCTAACGGATGCGAAGACTAAGGAAGTCATTGACGTTCTGGAAGTAGATGCCTGCTTGGTAGCTACCGGTCGTCGCCCCGCAACGAAGAATTTGGGGCTGGAGTCCATGGGCGTAGAAACGGTGCGCCCTGGCTTTATTCCCGTGAACGACAAGATGCAGGTGTTGAAGGATGGGGAGCCGGTACCACATTTGTGGGCGATCGGTGATGCTACCGGCAAGATGATGTTGGCCCACGCGGCGTCTGCGCAGGGTGTTGTCGCTGTAGAGAATATGATGGGGCGATCGCGCACCGTCGATTACCGCAGCATCCCCGCCGCAGCCTTCACCCACCCCGAAGTCAGCTTTGTCGGCTTAACGGAACCCCAGGCGAAAGAGCTAGGCGAAAAAGAAGGATTTAAAGTGTCAACGGTTCGCAGTTACTTCAAGGGCAACTCCAAAGCGATCGCCGAAGGAGAAAGCGACGGTCTAGCCAAACTGGTTTACCGCAAGGACACTGGCGAGCTATTGGGAGCCCATATCTTTGGCATCCACGCCGCCGACTTGATCCAAGAAGCCGCCAGTGCGATCGCCAACCGCGACGCCGTACAAAACCTGGCGTTCCAGGTCCACGCCCACCCCACCCTGTCGGAAGTCCTAGACGAAGGCTACAAGCGCGCCGAGCGTGAGTTCGCCGCAGTTAAGGGCTAGAAAGGCTAGGCCTTAGAACGTCCAGCCCCAATTACAGACAAAGCAGCGGCACTATCCAGACCGCTGCTTTGTTGTAGGTAGCAGTGTTGACGTAAGCAGCAGTCCCTAGCCTTCGCCTGCCATTTTCAGAATTAGCTGCCAGTGTTCCTCAGACACCGGCACCGCTGATAGACGACCAATCCGCAGTAGCTCAAATCCCTCGAAGCTATTGTCTTCGGCGTGCTTGGTTTTAATGTCTTTCAGACTCACCGGATTGGGGAGCGATCGCACCGCCTTCACATCCACCACCGTGCGCCGTTCCTCATCCAATGCTGGATCGGGATAAGGCTCACTAATCACCTCAGCGATCCCCACCGCGCGCCGTTCCTTACCCGTGTGGTAAATAAACGCCAAATCCCCCGGTGTCATGGTGCGCATATATTTCAGCGCCAAATTGTTATTCACCCCATCCCAAATGGTCTGGCGATCGCGGATCAAATCGTCGTAGGAATAATCATTGGGCTCACTCTTCAACAGCCAATACGCCATAGCAAAATCCATCGAAGTATCGAGGAACATCAACAGGGAACGGGCAGATTGTACCCCTGGTCTTGATGTTTCTGGGCTGTTTCCGGGCTATTTTCGTGTTTGATCTTCGTACTGAGAGATTGCGAAAGCCTGAGTTTTCATGAAGTCTTATGTCGGGATCGTACCCCTACGCTCAAAAGCAAAATTCCATGGCAATATTTAACCCCGGACCCGCTTTTCTGAACTAAGCCCCTCGCGATACCATTACCGGTACACGACTAAACGATCAATCGATACAAAACAGGATATGTCTCTAAAACTTGGTCAAACCGCCCCTGACTTCACCCAAAATTTCACCAAGGGCGATGAAGACGGCTCCATGAGCTTCCACGAGTGGGCGGGCGATAGCTGGGTTGTGCTATTCTCCCACCCCGCCGACTACACCCCCGTTTGCACCACCGAGTTGGGACGTGTAGCTCAGTTGCAGGACGAATTCGCCAAGCGCAACGTCAAGACTGTTGCCCTGAGTGTAGACAGCGTTACCGACCACAAAGGCTGGACGAAGGACATCAACGAAACCCAGAACACCACGATGAACTTCCCCATCCTGGCGGATGTGGACAACAAAGTCGCTAACCTTTACGGCATGATTCACCCCGAGGCTAACTCTAAGGTGACCGTCCGCAGCGTGTTCGTCATCGACCCCGCCAAGAAGGTACGTCTAACCTTGACCTATCCTCCCGCCACCGGTCGTAACTTCGACGAGATCCTGCGCGTTATCGATGGTTTGCAGCTAACTGACAATCACAGCGTTGCTACCCCCGCTGACTGGAAAGATGGCGACGACTGCGTTGTTGTCCCCAGCATTTCCACCGAAGATGCCAAGAAGAAGTTCCCTAAAGGCGTCACTGAGGTCAAGCCCTACCTGCGCATGACCCCCCAGCCCAACAAGTAATTTCTGTTTGGCAAGTCACTTCTTGGTAAGTAACTTCCGATAGGGAAAAGACTTCAGCGGCGTTTCATTCTGGTGGTAGATGTTTTGATACATTCACTACAGGCAATTCGTATCGCTGGTTAACTGACCCCAACCTAGCAATTTCGCTGGGTTGGGGTCGCGTTCTATAGGCTGAATTTATTAGAACTTCGATTTGGGTAACTACAGCTGAGCTTGATTTGCTGGGAGTTTGTTCTAAGATCTTGTTTTAAGAGCTTGTTTTAAAAGCAAAGCCAATATCAAGTGGGTAATACAGGTAAGCGCCAATGAAAGCTGCGGCTACGGAATCTAAAGTGATGGATCCCGCTTCACCAACGGCTAGTTTAAAGACTGCTGAACTAACAACTGCTGAACCGCAAACTTCTGAGCCAGGGACAACGCCGGAAACCAAGTTTAATACTCGAGTGTTTCGGCGAGAGCTGAGCAAGTCAGATAACTATCATCGCCGCAGCTTTGGGCGCAAAGAGGAAATCGCTGAGGATTTGGCGGAGTCCTACACCAGCGACTTAGTTCAGAAAATCCGTAGCAATAACAATGAGCTACAGTGTGGCTCCGTAACGATTCAATTGGCGGAGGCGTTCGGTTTTTGCTGGGGCGTTGAGCGGGCGGTGGCTATGGCCTATGAAACCCGAAAGCAGTTCCCCGATCGCCGCATTTGGATTACCAACGAAATTATCCACAACCCGTCTGTGAATAAAAACCTGCGGGAAATGGATGTGCATTTTGTCCAGGTCATCGACGGTCAGAAGGACTTCTCCGGCGTGGGCTTTGGCGAAGTTGTCATTCTGCCAGCCTTTGGTGCTAGCGTTCAGGAAATGAAGCTGCTAAATGATCGCGGAGCAATCATCGTCGATACCACCTGTCCGTGGGTATCGAAGGTTTGGAACAGCGTTGAAAAGCATAAAAAAGACGGGCATACGTCCATCGTCCACGGTAAGTATAAGCATGAAGAAACGGTGGCGACGTTATCTTTTGCTGACACTTATCTGGTGGTGCTGAACCTGGAGGAGGCTCAGTACGTTTGCGATTACATTTTGCACGGCGGCGATAAGCAGGCGTTTCTCGACAAGTTCAAAAATGCCCACTCGCCGGGTTTTGATCCTGATGTGGATTTGGTGCGGGTTGGGGTTGCTAACCAGACCACCATGCTGAAGGGGGAAACTGAGGCGATCGGCAAGCTGGTGGAAAAGACCATGATGCAGAAGCATGGCACCGATAAGCTGAATGAGCACTTTATGAGCTTCAACACCATTTGTGATGCGACTCAAGAGCGCCAGGATGCCATGTATGACTTGGTGAAGGCGGAGCAGCCGGCGAATTTGATGCTGGTGATTGGCGGCTACAATTCTTCGAATACTACCCACTTGCAGGAGATTGCGATCGATAAGGGGTTTGTATCCTTCCACGTCGATTCGTCGGAGCGTTTGATCGATGCTAAGACGATTTCCCATAAGCCTCTGAAAGAGGACGTTACCACCAGTACGGATTGGTTGCCCGATGGTCCCCTTGTTGTGGGGGTTACATCCGGGGCATCTACCCCGGACAAAATTGTTGAGCTGACGATTCTGCGGCTTTTGGAACTTAAAGGCGAATCGCTATAGAAGTAGGGCACGAAGAAAGGTCGGTAGAGGGATGCATTCCTCTGCCGACCTTAGTCGCGCGAACTTAGCGACGGCTTTGGGTCGCGCCGCGATTTTGCAATAGAGAAGGCCAGGTGTCGGTTCTGGGGAGTCCGGTGGGACCTACACGTATGGGAGATCGCCGAGCTTCCGGCACACCAACGGGAACGCCGTCTTCACAGGGTCGCATACTCATCACCGTGCCAACGATGGAGTCGATTGCCCCCAACATCCGGTTGCCGGACTGTCCCGGCTGATTGACCAAAATACTGAACAGCAGCGTGCCATAAAGGGGATGCTCTAAGTAACCCGACAAAGCGCGAACGCCGCGCAACGTGCCGGTTTTAGCAAACACGCGACCGGCGACGGGGGTGCCTTTGAAACGGCGGCGCAGGGTGCCGGAATATCCCGCAATGGGAAGCGACCGTCTGAAGGCATCACTGCCCTGTGCGCGATCCATTGCTGCCAGAAGCTGAATCACCGTCCCCGGCTGCACGGAGTTACCCCGCGACAATCCTGACCCGTCTCGCATTCGAAAGCCGTTAGGATTAACCTGCAAATTTTGCAGCGCCTGCTTGACTCCCGATGAATAGCCCATGGTGCGGAATAGGGCGTCGGCGGACTTATTGTTGCTGCGCTCGTTGATATATTTCACCCAATCGGCAACCCGCGACTGATAGGGACGAGCTTCGGGACCGTACCGTTGTAGTGCTGCGGCGGTTACAAATAACTTCATATTCGACGCCGGAATAAAGAAGCCGTTGCTGTTTCGCTCATAAAAAACGGTGCCGTCCTGAAGAGCCTGCACCTTAATTCCCCAGCGTCCTTTCTGAAATGTGGGGGCGCTAACCACCCGGTCTATCCACATGCCTAAATCATTGGCGCAGACCCGACCCGTTTGCGCCAGCAGCATCGGATCCGTTGTACTGCTTCCTACTGCGCTGCTTTCCGCTAATTCCGGTGATATTTCGCCAGACGATGCGTCGAGTTGAGAGCTAGAGGCAGCGATCGCCGGAGATAGGGGCAGCCATCCTTGAAGGGTGACGGCGAGGGCTGCGCCCAACCGGGTAACAGTGCGACGCCATCGGGGAACCTTGGGCGATCGCGAATTTAAAAAATTAGCCATAGCGAACTAGGACGGCCCATCAAGAACCGGTCAAAACAACGATGCAGCGACTTCTGTTTATTACTGGATCACGTGGAGTCTAAACAGTAGGAATCGTTGCATTTACCCCATTGGTGTGTGTGAGGTGGGGTAATGGACTGAGGATAGTCTATTCTTGCCATTTTGTGATCCCCAGAGAGGCGATCAGGGCTTGGAGCGATTCTAGAAACCCGCTGCTTAAAAGCCCTTCACTGGGTTGGCTGCTCTGTCAGGCGATAACCTGCAATGTTGATCCAGTTGCAGTTTTGGTCACTTCAATGCGATTTTGAAACGCTTCCTTAAGCTGGGGAATATGGGTGACGGTAAGGATGCAGGAAAATTCGCCGGCGATCGCATTAATGGCAGCTACCAGGCGATCGCGACCGGCTTCATCCTGGGTGCCAAACCCCTCGTCCACAATCAATAGCTGTAGCGCCGTGCCGGACCGCTGGGTTAACAGGCGCGACAGGGCAAGGCGAATGGAAAAATTAATGCGGAACGCCTCACCGCCGGAGTAGGTTTCGTAGGGACGGGTGCCGCGAGAGTCGGCAATTAGAATTTCTAGAGTGTCGGTCATCGCTACGTTATCCAGAGCGCGATCGCCCTTTTTCCCTTTACGACTACCACGCGGTTTCGATTGATTTTTCTTCGCTTTCTGGGTAATAAACTGCACGTGAAGTTGGTTGGCACTGAGGCGTGACAAAATTCGATTGCTTTCCGCTTCCAACTGAGGCAAAACCGTTTCAATAGTGAGTGCCTGCAAGCCATTTTTACCAAATGCCTTGGCGAGTTCTTCGTAAATTCGCTGCTGTTTTTGATGTTTAGCTAGAACGTTGCGATCGCTCTGGGATTGTTTCTCTAATTCGTCTAACTCTGCCGCCTGCTGCTGCGAACGCCCCAGATCGGCTAGGTACTGATTCAGAGTTTGCCGTAGGGATTGGCATTGAATTTCTAGCTGGGCGATCGCCTCAGTAGGATCAGGGATTTGCTCAAGCTGCCGCTGTAATTCCTGCGCCTGCTCGTCCAGCTTCTCAATTTCTTGCTGACGCTCTTTCTGATTAGTTTCTGACTGTTGATATTGCAGATCTAGCTTCGGCTTTTCTTCTCGGCAGCGCTTTAAATTTTCAAATTGGGTTAGCCACTGCTGTTGATCTCGCAGATTTTCCCGCAGTTGGTTATGCAGCTCAACTTGATAGTTAAGGGCGTTGATTTTCTCTGTAATTTGCTCAATTTCTCCCGTCAGCGATCGCTCTCCCTGCTCATTAGACTGAGGATTATTTAGCCAAGCCAACTGTCGATCTAATTCTTTAATTCTCTGATTAAGCTGAGGGCGCTGCTGCTCAATCTGCACCTGTTTACGGCGGGACTGTTCCAACTCATGAAATCGAATTTCGCCGTGCCGCCATCGCTCTGCTTCTCCGCGCGCCAACGCCAAATCTCGCTCATCAAATTTCAGCCCCGCCAGGGTTTCCTCCACCTGCCATTTCTCCGTCACTAAGGCAACCGCCCCATCCCCACCTTGAGGCAAAACCTCCGGCGTCGCTCCGTTCTTCCCTTCCAACCAATGCACAGCCCCCTTAATCGCCCACAACTCTCGCGCCAAGGACTCTTCAGTGGCAACCAAAGCCTCCAATCCCTGACACTGTTCCTGCAATTTCCCCCGCTCCTCCAACAGCGATCCCAACGGCGCCAGCTCCTGAATTAGCCGCTTATATTCATCCCGCAACACCTCTCGCTCTCGCTCCGAAACCGTAAGCTGCTCCTCGATGACCCAAAGCTGTTCTCGCAGGTCCGTCTCATCCTGCTGCTGTTTTTTCAACACCGTTTGCCAGTGGGCTTCATCTAAGGGGCGATCGCACAAAGGACAAGTACCGAAATCCTCCCTAAGCTTAAGTGCAGCATCACCACCTTCACTGTTTTCACTATTATTTAATTCACCCGATTCAGGTCGGTGATTTAACAGCAACTGATGCCGTTCTCGTACTTTTACAAGACGCTGGGATAACTCGTCTCGATTCGCCTCCAATCGGTCAATAAAGGTCTTACGCTCGATGCCCTTTTCCCGCACCCGCTGTTGATAAACCTGCTGTTTTTCTAACTGTTCAATGCGCTCCCCCAAAAGCTGCAGCGTAATCGCCTGCTCCGGCAGCTGAGTTTCCCGCGCCGCGATCGCCCGTCGCTTCTGTTCCAGCAAATCCTCCTGGCGCGTCAGCCACCGCGCTCGCACCCGCTCCAACTCCGCCACCAACTCACCAGACCGACGCATCAACGGCGACGCCTGCCCTTGCAGCTTTTCAATAGTCCGCAACTGACTCCGAGCCTCGTGGAGCTTCGCCAAGCTAGCTTCAATATCCGCCGTCTTCGCCAAAATTTTCTGACACTCCTCCTCCTGGCGCTGCAAATCCTCCAGCCGCGACGTCAATCCCTGACGCTGCCCCGAAAGCTGACTCACCTGGCGATCGCGCTCCTGCTGCAGCCCCCGCCGCTGCTCCACCCACTCACTATGCTGCTTAAACTGCGCCGACAGCTCCTCATCGCGCTGCTGCAGTCGCCGAAACTCCGCCACCTCCGCCTCAATGCGTTCCCCCTGGGACAACACCTGCGCCGCCGCCGCTTGCCGCTCCGCGATTCCCCGCAAATCCCGCCCAATGCGATCGCAATCCTGCCGGATCGACTGCCGCTGTTGCTGCTGCCAACTCTGCTGCTGCACCCAGGACTGTCGACGCTGTCGTTCTTCGCGTCGTTCTTTTAATTGCGCCTCAATTTTCCGATCCTGTTCCTGACAGTCAGCAATATTTTTCTCCAAACTGTCTAACTGCTGGGCAACTTCTTCGCGCTGGCTTAACTTCACCTCCGCCCGCTCTAGAACCCCTTCTAGCTGTCCCGCCTCAAACTTAAATTCCTTCGCCTTTTCCTTCGCTTGATCAGCCAGTTGTTCGTACTGGGAAAGCTTAAGCAAATCCGCCAGAATATCTTTACGTTGCCCCGCCGTTTTTAACATGAACTCATCGGCTTTTCCCTGACGCAGATACGCCGAATTAGCAAAGGTATCGTAATCCAATCGCAGCCGCTCAACAATGGCTGCCTGGGTGATTTTGACAGACTTCTCCGTAATGCTTTTGAATTGGCGATCGCCGGGCTCTTCATCAATAGAGGCTACCTGAAATTCCAAGGTACTGGACTGTCGCAGTCGGCGCGATCGAATAACTCGATAAACTTCCTGCCCATAGCGAAACGTAAAATCCACCTGAGCTTCTTTCTCCCCAGTGCGAATCACATCATCAGCGCCGCCGCGACATTTCCCCCAAATCACCCAGGAAATTGCTTCCAGCAGCGACGACTTACCTGCTCCATTTGATCCACAAATGCAGGCAGTATGA
>JBCCTE010000066.1:0-9325 GCA_039198915.1 Cyanobacteria bacterium P01_D01_bin.73
GCCGCCGCCCAAGCCCTTCGCCGAGGTGAAAACATCCGGCTCAATGCCCAAATTCTCGAAGCCCCAGATGGTGCCGGTCCGACCAACGCCCACCTGGACCTCATCCAAAATCAGCAGGATTTTGTTGTCATCGCAGATTTTCCGCAGCTTCTGTAAATACTCGCGATCGCCAGGACGCACGCCCCCTTCTCCCTGAAGCGCCTCCAACATAATCGCCGCCACAGTAGGGCGATAGGCATTCAGCTCCTTGATTTTGGTTTCCGCCGCTTCAATGTCGTTGTAGGGAATATAGGCAAACCCAGGCACTAGCGGGCTAAAGTTCTTTTGATACTTAGGCTGTCCCGTGGCGGTAATCGTCGCCAGGGTGCGCCCGTGGAAGCTGGCTTTTGCCGTCAAGATAACTGGGTTTTTCATACCCAACACGGTGCTCCCGTACTTCCGCGCTAGCTTGATCGCCCCCTCGTTCGCCTCCGCGCCGGAGTTGCAGAAAAATGCCCGGTCCGCGCAGGAATTCGCCGTAATCCACTGGGCCAGTGTTCCCTGCTCGGGAATGTAGTAGAGATTGGATGTGTGATGCAGCTTATTAATTTGCGTCGTCACTGCTTCCGTCATTACCGGGTGAGCGTGCCCTAAAGTGCAGGTGGCAATGCCCGCTACAAAATCTAAATAAGCCTTCCCATCCGTGTCCCATAGGCAGCAGCCTTCGCCTCGCTCAATCGCCAACGGAAAACGTCCGTAAGTGGTCATCACCGCCGCATCAAAGGCTTCGCGGTCGAACGCATTATTTTGGGCGCTATCTTGTGCGTTACTCGCAGCGATCGCCGCCGACTGTTCTAAAACCTGTGGACTCACGGGAAGTTACCTCCATCACCGTCTGGGGAGAAATCCAACCAAAGACTAAGCTCAATTACGAGGCTGGGTTAGCTATACGCCTCGAAATGCAATTGCAAGATCTCAAAGTGGGTCTACGAATTGTAATTTAATTATCAGAAGAATCACTACGCCCGTCTCAGGAAACGATGACCCTAACCCTCGCGATCGCTGCCGACCATATCCACTCGCTGGATTTGACCCCCGTTCGAGACGCCCTAAACGCAGACGATAAATCAGCCCTCGAACAAGCTGTGCAATTTAACCTGGACTACCCTCGCGAGGAAGGAGATCCCCGCGAGCTGTCGGAAATCCCCGAAATTCGCCTGTGGTTCCTACGCCTAGACAGCGTCTATCCTTGGCTGCCCTACGCCCTGGACTGGAAGGAAGGGGAACTAGGGCGCTACACCGCTATGCTGGTGCCCCATCAGTTCCATCCCACCGACGGCATTCAATTCAACCCTGAGGCGTTGGAATTATTTGTGATGCAAAAGCTGTTCGTCTTAGCCGAGTGGCTACCCACCCAGGATATTTCCGCGCGATCGCGCCTCCAGGGACTAGCCCAAATGCTCGGCTACGATATCGACGACAGCTTTTTCGACCTAATCAGCGCCACCTAATCAGCGCTAACGTACCAATGCCGCCAGCTCTACAGCTTCACCTCAATATCCACACCGGCAGGTAGATCCAGCTTCATCAACGCATCGATGGTCTTAGAAGAAGGCTGATAAATATCTACCAGGCGGCGGTGGGTGCGGGTCTCAAAATGCTCGCGAGAGTCCTTGTTTACGTGGGGCGATCGCAGCACACAATAAATGCGGCGCTTAGTAGGCAAAGGAATAGGACCAACCGCTGAAGCACTAGTGCGGTTTGCAGTCTCAACAATCTTGTCGCAGGACGTATCCAGCAATTTACGGTCAAATGCTTGCAGCTTAATCCGGATTTTCTGCTGTTGAATCGTAGCCATGGTCAAAACACCACTAAGTTTTCAAGGTTCATTGGGTCTTCACACACCCTAGGAAAACGACCCAACTTTCCCCAGGTCAAAACTGATCTCTGTAGGGACGCACGGCAATGCACCCGCAAGAATTAGCTCATAACAATGGGGATACCGAAATTTAGGCATCCCCATCATCAAATTCATCCGCTGGACTAGGCAGTGATCTTAGAAACCACACCAGCACCAATGGTCCGGCCACCCTCACGGATAGCGAAACGCATCCCTTGCTCAATAGCAACGGGCTGGATTAGCTCAACATCCATCTTCACGTTGTCACCAGGCATAACCATCTCCATTTCACCGCCGTCCTGGTCGGTGTACTTGGTGATAGCACCGGTCACATCGGTGGTCCGGATGTAGAACTGAGGGCGATAACCGCCGAAGAAAGGAGTGTGACGACCACCCTCATCCTTGGTTAGTACGTAAACCTCAGCCTCAAACTTGGTGTGAGGGGTGATGGAGCCCTTCTTAGCCAGCACCATACCGCGCTCGATGTCATCCTTCTGGATACCACGCAGCAAGATACCAGCGTTGTCGCCCGCTTGACCCTCTTCCAGGCTCTTACGGAACATCTCAATACCGGTAACGGTAGTCTCACGAGTGTCCTTAATACCGACGATTTCAACAACATCGCCAACCTTAACTACACCACGCTCAATACGACCGGTGGCGACGGTACCACGACCGGTGATGGAGAAGACGTCCTCAACAGCCATCAAGAACTCTTGGTCTACGTCGCGGACAGGCTCGGGGATATAACCATCCACTTCGTCCATCAACTTGTAGATCTTTTGAACCCACTCGGTCTCGCCCTTACCAGCGGTGATGTCCTCAACCGCCTGTAGCGCAGAACCAACAACGATGGGAATATCGTCGCCGGGGAAGTCGTAGTCGCTTAGAAGCTCACGCACTTCTAGCTCTACCAACTCCAGCAATTCCTCGTCATCAACTTGGTCTTCCTTGTTCATGAAGACAACTAGGTTAGGCACGTTTACCTGCTTTGCCAACAGGATGTGCTCGCGGGTTTGGGGCATGGGGCCATCAGCCGCAGATACCACCAGAATGCCGCCGTCCATTTGAGCTGCACCCGTGATCATGTTCTTCACGTAGTCAGCGTGACCGGGGCAGTCTACGTGGGCGTAGTGACGACCTTCGGTTTCATACTCAACGTGGGAGGTATTGATGGTAATACCCCGAGCTTTCTCCTCGGGAGCATTGTCAATATCTTCATAATTAGCAGCTTCGGCCTGACCCTTTAGGGACAATGCCATGCTGATAGCAGCCGTCAATGTGGTCTTGCCGTGGTCCACGTGACCGATGGTGCCGATATTGACGTGGGGTTTATTGCGCTCGAACTTTTCGCGTGCCATGAGTTATCTACGTGTCTTGTTTTTGCTATGCGAACCCTTTACTCTTCGCGATGAGAGCTTCAGCCACATTCTGAGGGATCTCATCATACCGGCTAAACTCCATCGAGAATATACCCCGACCTTGGGTTTTTGACCGAATGTCGGTGGCATACCCGAACATGGTGGCCAAAGGTACTTTAGCATTCACCTTGGCCAATCCTTCTTCGGAGCCCGTTCCCTCAATTTGACCGCGACGGGAATTAAGGTCGCCGATAACGTCCCCGAGGTAATCATCGGGAACTTCGACCTCAACTTTCATCATGGGCTCTAGAAGAACGGGGTCCGCCTGCATCGCGGCTTCTCGAATTGCCATTGAACCGGCAATCTTGAAGGCCATTTCCGAAGAATCGACTTCGTGGTAGGAACCATCGACCAAAGTCACCTTCACGTCGATGAGGGGATAGCCTGCAATAATACCTGATTCGCAGGCCTCGCGCATCCCCTGTTCCGCAGGTCCAATAAATTCAGCGGGGATCACGCCGCCGGCAATCTTGGATTCAAAGGTAAATCCACTGTCGCGATCGCCCGGCTCCAGCTCAATCACCACGTGACCGTACTGCCCCTTGCCACCGCTTTGCCGGATAAATTTACCCTCCACTTTGGTGGCTGCCTGACGCACCGTTTCTCGATAGGCTACCTGGGGATTACCAATATTCGCCTGCACCTTAAATTCCCGCAGCATCCGGTCCACGAGAATTTCCAGGTGCAGCTCCCCCATGCCCGCAATCACCGTCTGATTGCTCTCGGGATCAACGGAAACCTGGAAGGTGGGATCCTCCTCAGACAAGGATTGCAGCGCCTTAGACAGCTTATCCATGTCCTGTTTGGTCTTCGGCTCCACCGCCACCGAAATTACCGGTTCAGGAATATATAAGGATTCCAAGACAACCGGCGACTTGGGATCGCAGATGGTATCGCCCGTAGTAGTGGCTCGCAGCCCTAAAGCAGCCCCCAAGTCTCCTGCCCGAAGCTCATCCACCTCCTGCCGCTCATCTGCCTTCATCACAATCAGCCGCGCCAGCTTCTCCTTCTTCCCCTTGCTGGCATTTAGCAGATAGGCTCCTTTCTTAATCACACCGGAGTAGACCCGAATAAAGGTCAAGCGTCCAAAGGGATCTGACATCAGCTTGAACGCCAACGCCGACGCCGGAGCCTCATCATCTGCCTCTCGCTTCACCAAATCTTCACTATCCGGCAATGTTCCTTCGATCGCCGGCACATCAATGGGCGCAGGCAAATAATCCACCACCGCATCCAGCAGCAACTGCACCCCTTTGTTCTTAAAGGCGGAGCCGCACAGGATTGGAACAATAGAGCCATCAATGGTGCTCTTGCGTAAAGCACTACGAATTTCGTCCTCCGTCAGCTCCTCGCCTTCCAAAAATTTCTCCACCAGAGCGTCGTCAGTTTCTGCCACTGCTTCCACAAGCATCAAGCGATATTCCTCCGCCTGCTCTGCCACTTCCTGAGGGATCTCCGTCTCCTGAATATCGGTGCCCAGGTCATTGGTGTAGAGGTGTGCCCGCATGGTCACCAGGTCCACAATGCCCCGGAAATCATCCTCAGCGCCGATGGGTAGCTGGATAGGCACAGCGTTGCTTTTGAAGCGATCGCGAATCTGGTCGTGAACCTTGAGGAAATTCGCCCCGGTGCGGTCCATTTTGTTGACGAATACGATGCGCGGCACGTTGTAGCGATTTGCCTGCCGCCAAACGGTCTCCGATTGAGGCTGTACGCCACCCACGGAGCAAAACACTGCAATTACCCCATCTAGCACCCGCATAGACCGCTCTACCTCGATGGTGAAGTCTACGTGTCCTGGGGTGTCGATGATATTGATACGGCGATCGCGCCACTCGGTACTGATGGCAGCAGCAGTGATAGTAATCCCCCGCTCCCGTTCCTGGTCCATCCAGTCGGTCACCGCCGTACCGTCATGAACCTCGCCCATTTTGTGAACCACGCCGGAGTAGAACAAAATCCGTTCCGTGGTCGTGGTTTTTCCGGCATCGATATGGGCAGCAATACCAATGTTGCGAACCCGTTCTAGGGGGGTTACTCGTCCCATAACGATCTCCTGTGACATCTACCGCAGACAATCTTAGACGACCTTGCCATCCTTGCCATTGTCCTTACCGTTGTTGATACAAAATTTGCCGACTCAATTCGCTAGCTCAAGACCCACCGACCCTCCGTCGATCCATCTAACTAACGCAACAATGCCGCCCCCGATTAAACCGGAAAGCGACATTGAAGTGGTACTAGCTAAAAGCCAAAGTGGCGCAGCGTAGAAACTGGCTGTCCTTAGTAGCGATAGTGGGCAAACGCCTTGTTCGCTTCAGCCATCCGGTGAGTCTCCTCACGCTTACGGATTGCATTGCCGGTTTCGTTGGCAGCATCCATCACTTCGTTAGCGAAGCGCATCACCATGCTCTTACCGGGGCGCTGGCGAGAGAATTGAATCAACCAACGTAGAGCCAAAGCGGTACCACGACCAGCGCGGACTTCCATCGGCACCTGATAGGTCGCACCACCCACACGGCGGGCTTTGACCTCTACCAAAGGCGTAGTGTTCTTCACTGCCTGCTCAAAGACCTCTAGGGGCTCAGAGCCGGTGCGCTCAGCAATGATTTTGAAGGCGTCGTAAACGATGCGAGAAGCGACGGACTTCTTGCCTTGCTTCATAATGCGGCGGATGGTCATGCTGACCAAACGGCTGTTGTATACCGCGTCGGGGGGGACGGTGCGCTTTTGTGCAGATGAACGGCGGGACATGGTTAGGGCTGATTAATAACTAACGGTGATGAACTTGAAAATCTGACTTGCCTTTCTCGAAAGCTGTCCCTCATCCAAATGTGGTGCAACGTTTTGGTGTCGGGTCGGCTTTATTTGATTAGCACCTGTCAAGGAGTCAGCCAAGCAGGGCATTAGTGACCTAGCGCCAATCTGACGCTAGTTAGCCCGCTTCCCTTGGTACAGGGCTTGGCATTTTCAACTACTGTGCTGGACTTGATTCTATTGAGCCTGCCAGGTTATCGGTCTGACTATTTGCTCTGTCACCTTCTGAAGCGTGAGTCTTCTGGTGACTTCAGGCTAGCTCAATAGTTCAAAGGCTCTATCTATTCTTTCGGGCGCTTTGCACCGTACTTGGAGCGGCTTTGGCGACGATCCTTCACGCCTGCCGTATCCAAGGTTCCACGAACGATGTGATAGCGCACACCGGGTAGGTCCTTAACACGACCGCCGCGAATCATCACAACGGAGTGCTCCTGAAGGTTATGACCAATTCCGGGAATGTAGGCGGTTACCTCAAAGCCGGAGGTTAGGCGTACACGGGCAACCTTCCGCAGAGCCGAGTTGGGCTTCTTGGGGGTTGTGGTGTAGACGCGGGTGCAAACACCTCGGCGTTGGGGACAGCTTTTTAGGGCTGGGGACTTAGTTTTCTTCTTAGCTTTCTTTCGCTCGGACCGAATAAGCTGCTGAATGGTGGGCATGGGCTACCGCAGTCGTAATTTAGGTGGAATAGTGATGGATTTGGGCAGCAAAAATTTAAAGCGACAAAAATTTTGCAACGGTCTTGGATGATATCAATCGATTTTTTGCTTTGTCAATATGAAGTCGTACTGATTCGACAGCATTAGACCCGGGGAATCCGGCAACGAAACCGGAATGATTGGAGGCAATATTGGCTTACTCCAAAGCGGATCCTACTCTAAATCAAAGCACACGCCACAGCTACAGGTTGCGATCGCCCGAGGGTTAACAAACCGAAACGCGCCGCCGACTAAATCTTCTGCGTAGTCCACGCTCAGCTCATCACACCATTTGCGATCACGGCCGGGGATGACCAATCGCAGTCCCTCTTCTAGGAGTTCATCGACGACCACCTCTTCGGTCTTGTCATCGCCAGATTTTGGCAACGATGGGGACAGCTGTAAATCGTACGCCCATTGGTTGTAACAACTGCCACTTACTCTGCTAAGGATAACGGTCCAGTTCTCTGTAGACTCCGCCGCTTCTTGAGACTGACTCCATCGCCGTAGTTCTGCGATCGCTGCCGGACTAAATTGCACCAATTTCAAATCTCCCTAGCTGGCTCGAATACTGCACAGCAATTACATCCCGCCAAATATAGCGCTGGGAGGCGCACAATTACGAGACGCCTCCCAGACAGCAATTTGAAGTAACTCCGGAATCGAATCCTATTTGTTGGTGCGAGCGTAATCGTCCTCGAAGCGAACAATATCGTCCTCGCCAAGGTACTGACCGTTTTGGACCTCGATCAAGACAAGGGGAATAACGCCGGGGTTCGTCAAACGGTGGTTGGTGCACTGGGGCACATAGGTGGACTGGTTGCTGCACAGCATGATCTCGCGATCGCCACACTCCACCAACGCCGTCCCCGACACCACAATCCAATGCTCACTGCGGTGGTGGTGCATCTGCAGGCTCAGTCGATGCCCCGGCTTCACCTCAATGCGCTTAATTTTGTAGCCAGTTCCCTCCTCCAACGTAGTAAAGGAACCCCAGGGGCGTTGCTCTGTGGCGGACGCTGGTGCAAGGGACAGCTCTTCTGGAGCCTCCTTGACCTGACCGTTTAGCGGAGATGTTTCAACTTTTGCCACAACCATGACGCTTCAGCTCCATCCTTATAAAGTCTGCAGATCGATCCTTAAACTCAAAGTACCCAAGCACTTCGCTAGATGAACCCTGCCACTATCGACACTATTACCGCTTAGTGACATTGCCACGCAACATCCAGACAGCATCTAGGCAGAATCTTGATCCAGCTTTTGAATACCAGCTTCAACTTCATCTTAGCCGTAAGCGCTTTGCCAAAATTGCCTTCCCGTGCGGTGCATGCATCGCGAAAAAGGCAGCAAAACAGAGTCCCCTGATCCGCAAGTTTTCAGGCAGCAGGGGCTCCAAGCGCCAAAAGTTGTCTGTCCACGATGCCACTGCAACCACACCCTAAAAGAGCGCGAACGAAGCAACTAAAAACAACAAAAATACAGACTTTGAGATGAGTCTGAAAGTTTAGGCTCTGGGGCGATCGCCTAGCCCCCCGGCAAAACCCCCTGTGAATCCACTGAAACAAAGATTTCAGCCTGGCTCCGGAAACGAATCAAACGATAAGCGATTCTTTTGGGACGAAATCCAGAGTCCCAGTGGTGCTTCAGCCCTTCGGTGATAATCTTGTATTTGGCTGTATGACCCTTTAATAGACAAGACCTTAGAGTCTTCGGATCTCAAACTCGCCGCGCAATGCTTTAATTTATGGCATTGCTTTTAATTGCATCGCCTTAATCACCAATCCAGTTTGGATAGAAACGTGATTAAAGCGATCACAACAGGACGGAGTGGCGATCGCCAAAAGGCAGGTCTCAAATAGCCGCTCGAAGCTCAGCGACAATCGGAAAATTGGTTGGCTGAGGAGAGCGAGTTAAGTTAATCAGACTCTGGACATTTAATTCACAGGCTCATAATTCACAGGCTCATAATTCACAGGCTCAAGCATGGTCACCACCACAGAGAAAACAAACGTCGGTAACATCACCAAAATCATCGGTCCGGTGATTGACGTGAAATTCCCCAGCGGTTCGCTGCCCCAGATTTACAATGCCCTGAAGGTTGAGGGCACCAACCGCGCCGGTCAGAACGTCTCCGTAACCTGCGAAGTACAGCAGCTTTTGGGAGACAACCAAGTGCGCGCCGTCTCCATGAGCACCACCGACGGTCTGGTGCGTGGCATGGAAGTTGTTGATACCGGTGCCCCCATCAGCGTGCCTGTGGGCAAAGCCACCCTGGGTCGAATCTTCAACGTCTTGGGTGAGCCCGTGGACGAGAGAGGCCCTGTGGGTAACGACGAAACCTTCCCCATTCACCGTCCCGCGCCCAAGCTGACGGACCTGGAAACCAAGCCCTCTGTGTTTGAGACCGGGATTAAGGTGATTGACCTGCTGACCCCCTACCGTCGTGGTGGAAAGATTGGTTTATTCGGTGGTGCCGGAGTGGGCAAAACCGTGATCATGATGGAGTTGATCAA
>JBCCTE010000067.1:0-9291 GCA_039198915.1 Cyanobacteria bacterium P01_D01_bin.73
TCGAGCCAATCCAGTCAACGGAGGAATGAGTTTAGGTTGATTCAGACTCACTCACAATTTTGAATTGGCTCATCATACCTGTGTCTTCATGGTCCAGATATTCCCTACATGCTGCACTGCCATATTCTTGACCATGAAGACACAGGTATGATGAGCCAATTCAAAATTGTGAGTGAGTCTGAATCAACCTAAACTCATTCCTCCGTTGACTGGATTGGCTCGAGCGATCGCTCCATTTCGACGCTAATGGACGGCAATGGCTGAACGGTGGTCCTGGATAGGGTAAATATCTGGGGCGATCGCCGCTTAATTCCAGCCGTCGTTAGTGTCTACGTCTGATCTTGATTTAGCACTTTCCGGCAGCGGCCAATCCAAATCTTCGCCGCCAATGCTGAGCCGTTGGATGGCAACAAATTCTTTGCTAAGGCGCTGCAACGAATTAATAAGTACATCCAGAGCAACCGCATCGCTAGTTCCCAAATCGAACCAAACCCGCGCCCGCGTGCCCTCAAACTCAATGTCGCCCATATTGTGCATCAGCGCTGGCAGCGCCTCACCTTCCTGGCGATCGCTGTAGGACATATAGCTAATCTCTAGCCCCACCTCCTGCGCTTGCATATTCTCGGCATTAAAGCCTCCCAGCTTACCCAGGAAGAACCAAGAATCAAAAACCTCTTCTATATATTGCGTCTCCATGGGAGCCAGCACCGTATCAAACTCTAGCCATAGCCAAACGTTAAAGGGATTAAACTCACGAAATTCCACTTGCACGGTTGGCTCCTCGGGATTGTGACTGCGTTTTAGAATGCCCAGGCGATGATACTGATAATTGGCGGCGTAATCCAGCCCACTGTAGCTCAGGTGACGATTTCCTCACCTCGGGCGATCGCCCCACGCAAAAGCTCAAAACTTGACCGCTCAAACTTTCCAGAGATTGCCCCACCCGTTTCAACAGACCATAACGATTCGGCATTCCCACTCCGGTGAGAGTCCAATGGAGTACTACCATGTAAGCGGCTTGCCTCCAGGGCACGCTTTTTTATAGTCCTTACCTATTGAAAACGGGATAGCACCGTGCTTAAAACCCTAAAAGCAGACTTCGCCAACATTTTTGACCGCGACCCCGCCGCCCGCAACTGGCTCGAAGTTCTGCTCTGCTATCCCGGACTGCAGGCGATCGCCCTCCACCGCATCGCCCATGCCCTGTATGCCCTCAATCTGCCGTTTATCCCCCGCTTTATCTCCCACCTCGCCCGCTTCTTCACCGGCATTGAAATCCACCCCGGCGCGACCATCGGCTCCGGACTCTTTATCGATCACGGTATGGGCGTCGTTATCGGCGAAACGGCAATCCTGGGCAACGATTGCTTGATTTACCAGGGCGTCACCCTGGGCGGCACCGGCAAAGAAAGCGGCAAGCGACACCCCACCCTCCATGACAACGTTGTAGTAGGCGCCGGAGCAAAGGTCTTGGGCAACATTGAAATCGGCAGCGACGTGCGCATTGGAGCCGGCTCGGTGGTGCTAAAAAGCGTGCCCTCCCACTGCACCGTGGTGGGCGTTCCCGGTCGCGTAGTCTACCAATCCGGCGCTCGGGTTAACCCCCTAGCCCACAACAAATTGCCTGACTCCGAAGCCCGCGTGATTCGGGCATTGGTGGATCGCATTGAAGCGTTGGAAACAAAGATTGATTCACTGGAAGAGGAGCGCCGATCAAATCGCGAATTGATTGCCCAAGCTGCCCAGTCTTCGGGAGCAAGCGAGGGACAGGCAGCCGCTTTCGAAGCGCTGTTGCACGTGGACGTGGATGTGGATTCGGCAGTGTCAGAGCGGGCGATCGCCACCGCCATTGCCAAAGTTTCTAACCCCGCTCCCCAACCGCCAATCACCCCGACGGATGCATCCCAAAAGCCGTCACCAACCTGTGAAATTCGCGATCGTGCCATCACCGAGTTCCTAGACGGTGCAGGCATTTAAACTTGAGCCTCAGCAAATCCCAACCTCAGAAGGTTTCAACTTGATCTCAAGCTCAGATGGACAATCCTTTTGGCAGGCTTACTCACAGGCGAATTCTGAAGCTCAAAAAGGTAGCAATTCTGCTTATCGTCTGCCCATATATCTACTCGTGTGCCTACGATGAGATCGACGAGTTCTATGAGTCTAGAGAGGCAGCCGAGCAATCCAAGGAATTCGCTGGGTATAACCCATTTCAGAGGGGGTGGATTCCCAAATGGATTCCTGAGTCGAGCCGTGACATCAAAGAGGCTCATAACCTGGACACAAATGTGCAGATCTTAGGGTTGAAGTACTCTATAAACGAAGACTGGAATGTGCCGTCAATCTGCTCTCCGATAGCCTCATATAAGGTCAGATATCCCAGATTAAGACGTTCGTGGTGGCCGTCAGATCTCCACTGGGGAAGCCGTAATTATCAAATTTATTCGTGCGTAGACGGTTATCTCGCAATACGTGAAGGGCACCTCTTTTTCTGGAAGTAGTCCCCAGGCTGCAAAGATACCGCTTTGGTGATGTGCTGCCCCTCTTACAGACCAGAGCAATCTATCTGCACAGTTGAATACCGCTGCTGTTAAGCATTCAACTTTGGCCAGGTGCTGGGGTCTTTGGACCAAGTATCCAAGGGCGGAACGTTGGCGAGGGCATCCTTGAGGGGATCGTGGAGATGACCGTTGGTTGCTAGCAGACGTCCAGAGCTAACATCAACGGGACCGCCATCGTAGGCAGTGACGCGTCCGCCCGCCTCCTGCACCAGCACAATCCCCGCCGCGATATCCCACACCGAAAGCCCCCGCTCCCAGTAACCATCCAAACGCCCGCACGCCACATAAGCTAAATCCATCGACGCCGAGCCGCCCCGCCGCACGCCCTGGGTCAGGTGAGTCAGATAGCAAAATTCAGCGTAGTTATTGTCCGTCGTCTCCCGGCGATCGTAGGCAAATCCCGTAACCAGCAAGCTTTGGGAGAGGCGCGGCGCTGTGGAAACTTGAATCGGCTGGCGATTGCGGGTGGCTCCCAATCCCTTAGCAGCGCGGAACAGGTCTTTGTGGAACGGGTCATACACTACCCCCAGAACCGGCTCATCTTGGTAGAGCAGACCGATGGACACCGCCGAAAAGGGGTATTGATGGGCGAAGTTTGTGGTGCCGTCTAGGGGATCGATCGCCCAAACCAGATCTCCTTCTTGGTTTCCCAGCAGCCCTGACTCTTCCGCCACGATGCCAATATCGGCGCAATGACGACCCAGCACCTGAATCACGGCAGCTTCAGCGCTGCGATCCGCGATCGTTACCAGATCCCCTGAGCGCCCCTTCTCCTCCACTTGACCTTCCACATTGCCCCAGTAGGACGACAATACCGCACCGCCATCGAGGGCAGCTTCTGAGGCGATATCCAACAAAACTTGAAGCTGCTCAGGGGACGGAGAAGAAGTCATGGGGCTGAAGTTTATTGAGTTCAGGACAGTCAGGGCAAATTATCTTGGCGAAACTGGGCGGGCGTCGTCCGCATGGGCTGGGCAGGATTCCAAATCCCCACCTCTAGGGTGCGAGCCTCCGCCTGGGCGTGGCGCAACTGCTGCTCATAAACGGAGCCGTTTGCCTGTTGGCTAACTAGGGCATGCCCGTCACTAACCAGCGCTACATTGACCAGTGTGTCCCCTTGCCAGACATAGGCTAACAGACGGTTATAGCGATCGCGCGACGGATTCGTAAATTCCAAGCGCACCGTCTTACCGATCACCCGCTGGCTCAACTGGAGCTGAGACTCCGGACCCCAAGGCGTCTGTTTTAGCCTCGGCGCATCAATCCCCAGCAGCCTCACCTTTTCCGGAATGGCATTGACTTGATCCAAACGCCGTACCTCCAGCGTGTGCCCGTCAATGACCTGCATAACCTCGGCCTGGGGCGATCGCTCCAGCGACGGCGACGACTGGCAGGCGACTAATCCCAGGCACACAGCTACTCCAGCGATCGCCCCCACAGGAAAACGCACTCTCCACCTCCCTAACTTCCTAACCTTTCCTTGACGGCAGCCCAACTACCACTGATTCACAGCCGCCATCAAACTGCTTCAACTTTCGTTAGCCAGTCTTACCTGTTTATGCCAGTTCAGCCTGAACCTACTCATCCTCAATTGGAATGCCGAACGTCACCCGCCCCTTGCCGAAATATCGACCGAACTGCATCTCATAAACCTCATCCTCATCCTGTGTCTCAACCACCAGGTCAGAGCAAGCATGACTGACGCACAGCAGCGCATAGCCCCGTGCCCGCAAATCCGGTGACAGCCCCATTGCCTCTGGCTGCTCCAAATTGCCCGACAACACTCGAACAGCACAGCTAGTGCAAGCGCCATTGCGGCAGGCAAACGGTAACTTCGCCCCTTGGTTCTCCGCCGTATGCAGGATGTAGCGATCCTCCGGCACACGCACCGTGTAGGTTTGATCGACTTGGCGATGCGTGATTTTGACCGTGTGGGTGCGGTTCGGGTCAAAATTAAACTGGCTTTTATCCATCAGATTAAGCCCATAAATCTGGGCGTTTTTAAAATTCAGAAAAAATTAGAAACAGAAGGGTAAGCGGGCAATGTGAAATGGGTTACGCAACTGTTGCGAATGATGGCGATCTTAACGTCACAATGCCTCTGCACTCAAGCCAATGGAGCAACGCAACTTGTCGATGCCAACCCCCGTGCTATTCCCAACGCGCCTCTTCCAGGGACTTTATTCCGGCGCGCGTCTTAAAGATAAGCCAAGGCTTTTCAGGGGTGCAGTAGAAAATCAACATTTTCCCTTTCCATGCAGCCCAGCGCCTGCTATCATCAATGTCCGAGCAGAGCTTTGGGCAAAGGCCCGATAGTTCTCCCTCCAGGAGAGGTGGCCGAGTGGTTGAAGGCGCAGCACTGGAAATGCTGTTCAGGGGCAACCTTGACGAGGGTTCGAATCCCTCTCTCTCCGTTCAAAATCTAGACAGCTACTGGCGACTCAGATTTTGCTGCTATCAAGTTTCGCTGCTAGTTGTTGACCTATGGAGCTACAGAGCTACGTCCGAAGTTAGGGCATTGATTGTGACTGGCTGGCAGCTCCACAAGTTTTACAACGTTTCATCTGCTTTGCTTCACGGAGCATGGTTTCTCATTTTGGCTCCGTGCTAGGTTGCGGTAAAAGCACTTTATTTGTGGGGATTGACTATGCCGTTATCACCGCCGCCGCCACCTGTGATCGCCCCGCGTCAAATGACCCTTCTACGCATTGCCGCTGCCATGGCTTGGGCTGACGGCAACCTTGCAGAGGAAGAAGTGGAAGTGATGCTCAGCAAGCTCAGCGCCGTGTTTGCGAAGAATGATGCCCACCGCGAAGTTCTCCAGAAAGACCTACGGGAGTACTTAGTACAAAATATTCCGCTGGAAGAGCTGGTGCCCCAGGTGACCGCTCCCGCTGAGCAGGAACTGGTGCTGCGGCTGGGCTACGAGGTGATTGCGTCTAGCGCCCTTTCTCCTAGCGAGTCAATGGTTAATGAGGAAGAGTCTAAGGCCTATTCGAAGTTGGTGGAATTGTTAGGGCTGCCGGAAAGTGAGGTGAAGCGCATTGAAGCGGAGGTGCGCGATCAAAACAAGACCGAGGAGGATATTGTGGGCGCTCTTGTGTCAGCACTGTCTGGTTTTGCTGGCGAGCAGCTCCCGTCTCCCGATAATTCCTAGGGTCGGTTTAAAACAGCTCTACAATAAGCTCTTGAACAAGCTCCTGCGACAGGGGGAAGTGCCATGGCTTTCATGCAATCTTGGCGGTTTTCCCCGGAACATCTGCATTTTTATGACTCTACCCTTTGAGACTTTATTGTGACTCAGCTGCCCCAGTCGCCGGTTCTACAGCGCCGCACCCTTGCCAATGGATTGACTGTCATTGCAATTGAAAATCCGGCGGCGGAGATTGTGGCGGCGCGGATTTTTATTCGAGCTGGTGGTTTGCGGGAGTCTCAGGCGCAGGCGGGGGTTGCTCATTTGTGTGCAGCCACCCTGACGAAGGGAACGACTCGGCTATCGTCGTTGGAAATTGCTGAGCAGGTGGAGTCGGTGGGGGCGTCCCTGGGGGCGGATGCTAGCGCTGATTATTTCCTGGTGAGCCTGAAGACGGTGCGCCAGGATTTCGATTGCATTTTGGAGCTGGCGGGGGAGGTGTTGCGATCGCCATCTTTCCCGGAAGAGCAAATTGACTTGGAGCGGAAATCAACGATCCAGGCGATTCGATCCCAGCGGGAACAGCCGTTTTCCCTGGCGTTTCAAAAGCTACAGGAAATTACCTATGGCGAGCACCATCCCTACGGTCGTTCTTCCGTGGGTACGGAAGAAAGTTTGGCGGGACTAACGTCGGCGGATTTGCATCAGTTTCATCAGTCCTTCTTCCGCCCTGACAATGCGGTGGTGGCGGTGTCGGGCTGTTTGCCAGCGGAGGATGCGATCGCCCGTATTGAATCAGTGCTGGGGGATTGGAGCGCGCCGGAAGAGGAAATTGCAACGCTGGAGTTACCGGCGATCGCCACCGAACCCCAGCCAACGATGGTGCCCCAGGAAACCCAGCAGTCCATCATTATCCTCGGTTACCTAACTGCCGCATTGGAGACGGATAAGAATAGCCAGCATTTGCGGGATTACGGAGCGCTGAAGCTTGCCAGCACTTACCTGGGTAATGGGCTATCGAGTCGCCTATTTGTTGAGCTGCGGGAGAAGCGCGGGCTTGCCTACGATGTGTCTGCGTTTTATCCCACACGGCTGGAGCAGTCCATGTTCGGGGCGTATATCGGCACTGCGCCGGATAATACGGCGATCGCCCTGGAAGGATTGCGCTCAGAAGTAGATCGGCTGGCGGCGCAGCCATTGACGGAGGAGTCGTTGCAGGTATCCAAAAATAAGCTGCTGGGTCAGTACGCCCTGGGCAAGCAAACCAACTCGCAATTGGCACAGCTCTACGGTTGGTACGACGTGTTAGGGCTGGGCATTGGCTTCGACCAGGATTTCCAGCAGCTAATCGCAGAAGTCACCATCGATGATGTACAACGCGTTGCCCAGACTTATTTAGCTGCGCCCTACGTATCACTAGTGGGACCGGCGGAGGCAATTCAACCCGTAATGGCTAATTGACTGGTGAAGTAGTCAGCGCCAGCGGCAAGTTCTGTGCTCGGCTTAAGCACCATCAGTCCCCCTTGTGGCACTTGAGCAGTGGTGAGTTCCAGGTCGGGGAAGGTTGGAGGGCGATCGCCTGGTCCCTGTAAAACTGCTGGATCTCATGTTTCCCACAGACCAACGTGCAAAAGGGAAAAGATGAGCATTATCGAGATCAGATAATGGGATCAGAGAAACAGGGACACAATAAAGCTGCGTGTCCCTGTTTCTTCGGACCTTATGTTCCTAATATTCAGGAACGGATGAGTCGACCTCTTGGCTCCAGGCGCGAATGCCACCCTTCACGTTGATGCCTTCGATGCCGGACTCCTTCAGAATCCCCAGCGCCTTCGCCGATCGCCCACCCATTTTGCAGTGGACCACCAGCTTCTTGCCGCCGTTGACCAGCGCCTTCACCTGATCGACGCCATTGCCGTTTTCAATATCGGGCAAGGGCACCAGAACAGAACCGGGAATCGTGGCAATTTCCACCTCCACCGGATTGCGCACATCCAGCAGCACAAACTCATCGCCGCTGTCCTGCAACGCCTTAAGCTCGGTGACGGTCATCTCAGGAATATCGGGCTTCTCCTCCGATGCCTGGGGAATGCCGCAGAACTGTTCGTAATCGATTAGCTTTTCGATCACCGGACGCTCAGGGTTGGGGCGCAGCTTTAGCTCCCGGAATTTCATATCCAAGGAGTTGTACAGCAGCAGACGACCGCTTAGGGTTTCGCCCTTGCCCAGGATGATTTTGATGGTTTCCGTCGCTTGGATTACGCCGATAATGCCCGGCAGAATCCCCAACACGCCACCCTCAGCGCAGGAGGGAACCAAGCCCGGTGGTGGGGGCTCGGGGTATAGATCACGGTAGTTGGGGCCGCCTTCGTAGTTAAAGACCGTTGCCTGGCCTTCGAACCGGAAGATCGACCCGTAGACGTTGGGCTTATTGGCTAGGACGCAGGCGTCGTTTACCAGGTAGCGCGTTGGGAAATTATCGGTGCCATCTACCACGATGTCGTAGGGCTCGATAATTTTCATCGCATTGTCCGAGCTGAGGCGGGTTTCGTACAGATCCACCTGGCAGAACGGGTTAATTTCATGGATACGGTTTTTCGCCGATTCAATTTTGGGCTTATTTACCCAAGAGGTGCCGTGGATAACCTGCCGTTGCAGATTGGAAAAATCCACTACGTCAAAGTCCACAATGCCGATGCGACCGATGCCGGCGGCGGCAAGGTATAGCAACAGCGGCGATCCGAGACCACCTGTACCAATGCAGAGGACGCTCGCAGCCTTTAGGCGACGCTGCCCCTCAAGTCCCACCTCCGGCAAGATTAGGTGGCGGGAATAGCGTTCGTATTCTTCTTTGTTGAGCTGGGTTTGCTCGATGTCGATATTCAACATAGTTGACCGTTGGTCGTGCGATCGCCAATCTCGGGTCTTCGCCAAATCCGCTGGGGTAATCCCATCCGCTCCATGGTTTTCCACTCATTTCATGGGGCAAGATGGCGATCGCATCGCAAAGGATACGGATTCGGGACGCCCTAAGTCAGTGCTAATTATTCACGGGGGTTGCCACGGAAAATGAGGGCACAGGCTGGATTGTTTCGCGCTGGAACTGACCAGATTGATCTAGCCGCCAACTGCGTAAATCCACTGCTTTTCCATGGTGAACCGCAACGATGGGGTACGAATAATTTGCCCAGGCATAGGTGCGATCAAAGTCGGACGGAACCGCAGGATGGTTTGGGTGCGAGTGGTAAATGCCAATAATATCAAAACCGCGATCGCGACCGAGCTTCTGAAGCCGAAATAAATCTCGCGGGTCAATGGTAAAGCGTCGCTCCGCCGTCTCCTGCGCCCCCGGAATCACATCAAACTTTTCGTTATAGTCCGACGTCCACGCATTATCGACCGGGTGCACTTCCATCACCTGGGCGATCGCCGCTCCGTCCTTATCCCGCTTCAAGCGCCCCAACAAAATGCCACAGCACTCTCGGGGAAAAGCTGCCTCCCCCGCCCGGAAAATCTTGGTTTGATCCTCAGCACTCAGATACAGAGTCATTGGCACCGGAGTCATAGGTATTGGAGATGAGAGTGGGCAGTGGGCGATCA
>JBCCTE010000068.1:0-9275 GCA_039198915.1 Cyanobacteria bacterium P01_D01_bin.73
CTATGGTCAGTTCATCAATTAATGAGTCATGGTGTAAGGAGTGATTCTGTGATGAGCCATGAGCTACAGCGAAGACCTACGTCAGCGAGTGGTGGACTTTGTCCGCCAGGGGGGCAGCAAAGTTGAAGCCGCTCGACTCTTCAATGTCAGCCGGGGACGAGTCTATGCCTGGCTAAGCCTTCCTCCAGACCAACTAGCTCCTCGCAAGCCCGGTCCCACCGGTCCCCGTAAACTCGACCTCCAAAAACTGGAGAGTCTCCTGCTCGAGCAACCAGACCTCCTACAAAAAGAAATTGCGCAACAGCTAGGGGTGTGTGAAAGTACGATTCACTACGCCCGTAAACGCTTGAGGATTACTCGAAAAAAAGACCCTTGGGTATCGTGAACGATGCCCCAAAAAGAGGCGGCGTTATCTCCAACTGCGAGAGCGATATCGCCGCCGGGGCTATCAGTTTGTTTACGTTGACGAAAGTGGATTTAAGCCAGGGTCCTATCGTCGGTATGGCTATGGTCGACGAGGCGTCAAAGTTTACGGCTTGCACTCAGGGCAGCGTCGTCCGAGAACTAATCTGCTTGCCGCTCGAGGAAGGGGGCGATTACTAGCACCTTGGCTATTCACCGGGTCTTGCACCACTGAGGTATTCAATCAGTGGCTCCAGGAGGAATGTTGCCCTCACCTGAATTCTCAGACCGTTGTGGTGATGGACAATGCCATCTTCCATAAGTCGAGGAAGACTCGCGAGTTGATTGAATCAATGGGAGCAGTGTTGTTGTACTTGCCGCCTTACTCACCTGACCTTAATCCCATTGAGAACAGCTTTGGGGTACTGAAGCGCCAGCGCTCTAATTATCCCGACCTCTCTATTGATGAACTGGTCGTATCGTACTGTTAATTATTGAAATGACTATAAAGGTAATCTTGACCTCCTGCTGCCCCGCTGAGGGAGTATCTAGAATCCTCATACCAGTGCCATCAAAGACCCCCGGATCACCGTGGGCGATGCTTGCCTGGATGCCGTTCACAGTCTGAGGGAGTGAACTGAAGTCGAAGAAAGATAAGGTCATACTGACAGATAGACACAGGTTAGGGCAGCAGGGCAGACGAGGCGTAAGAGGTTACGACAAAAAAGCTGAGCCAAAGCCGCCGAAATGTATAAAAAAACAGCAACTCACTAGTTCGAAATATGGCATAAATCGTTACACGCCGATATAAAGTTTTCGAGGGCGACTACTCATATTTTCGAACTCTTCCTATGGGGCTTGGCTATTGATTGGAGCGGCTTGCCTGGAGATTGAATTAGTCGTGGGAGGGGCAGGAATAGTCATGCAGGCTATCTGTGCTCTCTGATCTACGATTCAGGCTAGATTAGTCGAACCCTATTTCAGGTTTATGTCCCCTGCGCCGCCTACTTTTGAAGACCTGCGTGGACAGCTAGCACGGTGTCCACCGGAGTTGTGAGAAACCTGCGGTGTTACTCGTTTAGAAATATTTAGTTCGTACCAGCGCATTGGCGGTCATAATTCTGACCGGTATGCAGTACTTATCACCTATGAGCCGGTGTATCATCGATTGTCTCAACGACATCCTCGGTAACATCGCGATCGCGCCTCACCGAATCTATCCCTAAATAAAGTTGGCAGCGGTAAGGGTGCCGAGGAAGTTATCCAGGGGCACGTTGAATCCACTGGTGATCGCCACAATTTGGGTGTTGGTGCGATCGCTGGAGACCTTTTTAGTTAGGTGGTTTGGGCGATCGCCTGATGGGGAAGGTGGGGTTTCGTGGGGCGATCGCGGTTTATGAGGTGGTAGGGCGATCGCTCTTAAAAACATTTTGACGGCTTAGTTCGTGTCCAAAATAAGCGCTGCGAGTTTATGTGAATCCACCCACAGTTTAAAAACGAGTACTGACTCCGCCTCGACGCCAACCAGAAGAGGAGCTTTACTACGTCGAGTTGTCTCCGTGCAGCTCTCTCTCAGTTTCCAAGCAAGAAAGCTGAGTGCCAGGCAGTCGGTCTGGGGGAGCGTGGAGACCGGGGACGTTGGCGGTGGGGGTGTAACCCAGATGATGCCAGGCGGCGGCGGTGACTACGCGACCTCGCGGGGTGCGGTGAAGATAGCCAATTTGCATTAAGTAGGGCTCGTACACTTCCTCAATGGTTTGCACGTCCTCGCCGGTTGCCGCCGCCAGCGCCTCAATACCTACCGGTCCCCCGCCAAATTGCTCGATCGCCACCTGCAACAACCGCCGGTCAGTCCAATCCAACCCGCAGGGATCCACATCAAATAATTCAAGGGCGATCGCCGCCGTTTCTGCATTAATTTCGGGGATTTTTTTCACTTCCCCATAGTCCCGCACCCGCCGCAGCAGCCGGTTCGCAATTCGAGGGGTGCCACGTGATCGCCGAGCAATTTCCATCGCCCCTTCGTGGGTCACCGCCGTTTCCAAAATCTCGGCAGTGCGATTTACAATCTGCGCCAGCTCATCCATATCGTAAAACCGCAGCCGCTGCACCAGCCCAAAGCGATCGCGCAGAGGAGAACTCAGGGCACCGGCGCGGGTGGTCGCTCCCACCAACGTAAACGGCGGCAAGGGGAGCGATCGCGTGCGAGCCCCCTGTCCCTTGCCGATGGTGATATCTAGCCGAAAATCCTCCATAGCGGGATATAGGATTTCCTCTGTAACCCGCGGTAGCCGATGAATTTCATCAATAAACAGCAAATCCCCCGGCTGCAAATTTACCAACAGTCCGGCAATATCCCGCGGTCGTTCCAGCGCCGGAGCCGTCGTAATTTTGCAAGTGGTGCCCATCTCCGCCGCCAAAATCAACGCCATGGTGGTTTTGCCCAATCCCGGCGGACCATACAGCAGCAAATGATCCAGCGACTCCTCCCGTGCTTGGGCTGCCTGGATGGCGATCGCCAACACCTCCTTTAATTCCCGCTGCCCGATGTAGGTGGACAAAGTCTGGGGGCGAATTTGTTCGTCGGCAGATTTTTTGGTGGCGCTTGGGGTTTCTGGGGACGGTTCGCGATCACCTGCCGATTTGTGGGGATCCAGCAGGGATGAGCCTAGGTTTGCAGTGCTGGGGGCGGGCGGAGTGGGCGATCGCCCCTCGCTATTGCTCCCGTTATTTTTGGGTTCCTTGGGCGACGATGACTCAGATTTCGAAGAGATGATAGCCATAAATTACGGTCACGAACGATAGCCAAAAATTAGCGGGGCAATTGAGCAGTGCAATTAACTGCACGATAACTGCTAGGGGCGTTCTAGGGCGCGCTCAACCGCTGGCGTATATCACTCCCCAGCGGGCTGCCACGGCGCAAAGCACCGCCAAGCACGACACTGGACCAATCAACCAAAAGGCGCGCCACGACCGAATCCCAACGATCCGTAGCTCCAGCTTCGCCAGCAATGACGCCACCAGCAGGGTCAAGCCCGACAGCGTAAAATCCAACCACGCCAGCAGCAGCACCAAAATAAACGCCCCAACCACCGCCGTCGCAAAGGAACGCACGTCGTTTTTTAGGAGCTGAGTTAGGGGACGGTGCGATCCCAATGGAACGATAAATAGCATTGAAATCGTTAAGGCGATCGCCGAGCCCGACCCCGCCAGCAATAGCAATCGTTCGACCGCCTCAACGCGATATACAACACCCCAAGCGACGCAAAAAAACGCAAGCCACAGGACGCCGAGAGATAGCCGGGGACGATTTCGTTCAATATGAATCGACATAGCGCCAGAACCACCAAGCCCTATAGGTCTGGCTCCACTGTGGCACAGCGCGAATTGTAAAAATATTCCTGCGGCAAGCCTAGCCCACCACTCCTGGAGCTGTGGAGCCAATGGGACCAAGATAGTGGCGCAGGTAGGGCGAAAAAACTTCGTAAATCAGCGTCAGAGGCTGACCACGATGCCAAAACAGATAGTGCCGCCCCCAAAACGGTCCACGCTCTCCAAAGGCTTCCTCCAATTCTGGCGAGTGCCCGTAGTGAAGCCCCTGCACATCGCGGTACAGCTCGGTACGCAATTGCGCCAGGCTTGCCCAAATCGGGAGCGATCGATTTTGCAAATATTCATCCACGTGACTCGCTTCCCACCACGACGTTGCATAGGCTAGCCGCTGTCCCGACGCAGTGCGCAACCATACCTGTCGCCGCAACCGTGGACCGGGCACCTGTTCGATGATGCTGGGGGCGTTGTCAGGCTCCCAGGCAATCGCCGACATATCAATTACGTCTACCTCCGTCCGCTCGCCGCTCAATAGCTGTAAATGCCGAGTGGGAGACCCATCGCCGAGCAGCAATATTTGCCAGGTGGGGGACAACCAATCGTGGGGCAATCCATCCTGCACGCTTTGGCGATCGCCCTGCCAAACGGGCTGGAGCATATGCCATGGACAAGGAGGGCAAGACGGTACGGGTTGGGGAAGGCTAGAAATCAAAATTGTTATTCGAAATTTGTATTCGAAGTCTGAACTTTCAAGAGCTTTGCAAAACTTTACCTGTGTTGGGGATCGTAACATTTCTCCCCAATCGGGGAAGACTAGAAAAACTTGGCATGAAAAAAACCACCGTCGGCAAAAGCACCGATGGTGATTTTTTTTGTCATGCGGATGGCGAGACTCGAACTCGCAAGGCAAAGCCACACGTCCCTCAAACGTGCGCGTATACCAATTCCGCCACACCCGCAGGTTTTATGGTGATGAGCTGCTATCTAACCGAAGCAAATTAGCTGCCCAAATTGAGGTTTCCGCATGATAACACCCGCATTTCGATAATGGGCATATTTCGATAATTGGTAACGTCGGGCGATCGCCTGAGCAATTACCATCTAACGGCGATCGCCCATGCAGCGACACGACACCTAGAGGCGTCCACGAAAATGCTTTGCCTCTGGGCTAGCGATCAAATCCTTACGCACTCGCCGCAATCCCCAGCCCTGCTGAAGCAAATTGCGGTACGTATCCAACCCCGCCTTATCGATATCGCGATTGAAAATTTCCTGGTAAAGCTGTTGCAACAGCAGCCGGGTCTCGTGGCTATTGGCAATTTCCTCGCGAATCTTATCCACGGACCACCCCCGTTGAAGCGCCTCCACGTAGGTTTCCAACCCCTCCGAGTCAGCGTCGCGCCCCAACATTTCCTTGTACAGATAATTAACTAGGGCGATATCTCCCTCAGAAAAACTAGCAATGACGCCCTCGGCTTCATCCCAAGCGCCGGACACGGAGCCATAGTTCCAGCCATTTTCTAAACACAGAGATTCCAGGGAATTACCCACACAAAGCTGGTTGTGCTGGGGATGATTGTGCTGGGAATCCTCAGCCACCGATCGCGCCGTCAAAGCTGACCGCTGCCTTACCACTTGAGCCAGCATCAACAAAACAACGGCGCTAATAGCAGCGGTGCCAACGAGTAAAATCTGTCGCGATCGCCCAATCATGGTGTTTCCCTTCACCGAGAGTGTCTTTCTAAATTTTGACCTATCGATTGGGGCAACGGGAACAGTTTCAAAGAAAATCAATTTAGGGTCATATTTTGGTAAGAATTTCCCTTCTGTTTACCCTCCCGCTAGCGCTCGATGCTGCGGGGATCAAGGGCATCACGGAGCCCGTCACCGAGAAGGTTAAAGGATAGAACGGCGCTAATAATCACGATCGCCGGGGACCAAATCAGCCACGGGTGCAGCACCAGGATGGAGGCGTTGGTGGCAATGGACAGCAAATTCCCCCAGGACGGGTCAGGCTGTTGGATGCCGAGACCAATTAGGCTGAGCACCGATTCGGCGACGATAAAGCCGGGAATTGCCAGGGTGGCAGCAACGATAACGTAGGACGCGGTTTGGGGCAGAATATGGCGCAGGATGGTGTAGAAATCGCCGCCGCCCATGGCTTGGGTTGCCTGCACAAATTCCCGCTCCTTGATAGACAACACCTGCGATCGCGTCACCCTTGCCAAACCGGACCAGCTGCTGAAGGACATAATCGCCACAATCAAAGCAAAGCGCTGGGTGCTGGTGAGCTGGGCGGGCAAAATCGATGCCAGCGCCACCAGTAAATACAGGCTGGGGATGCTCATCAGTACTTCGGTAATGCGCATGATGATGGTGTCAATCCAGCCGCCAAAGTAGCCGGAAATGCCGCCGATAATCAGCCCCAGTGGGAAGGAAATGGAAATACCCACCAAGCCGATGCTCAGGCTAATGCGGCTGCCGTGGATTAGGCGACTAAGCTGGTCGCGCCCGCTTTCGTCGGTGCCCAGGATATTCCAGCGCCCCGGACCGTCGGTTCCCAGGAAGTGGCGATCGCTGGGAATAATTCCCCAAAATTTATAGTCGTCCCCCTTCGCGAAGAGCTGGATTTTGGAAGGCTGGGATCGATCTATCGCTAATTTGCGATCGCCCGTTTCTAAATCAGTGCTGCCCAAGGTAGTGGGATACACATGGGGACCAATCCAGTCGCCGGATTCGCTAGTCCAATAAACCTGGGTGGGTGGCAACAGCGCGCCCTGGTCCTGGGCAGTATAGGGATCGTAGGGTGCGATAAATCCTGCGGCGATCGCCACCCCATAAAACAGCAGCAAAATCACCGTCGCAATTTGCGCCAAAGGATTCTTCCTCAGCCGTTTCCACCAATTCATCGCGACTCCCAACATTGCCTAGTCTTGGTTGCCTAATTCCACCCAATCCAAATCTTGGATTCCGGTACTTGCCCTAGGATAGGCGTTTCAAATGTGCGCTTCAAATACTAAATCAAATTCTTGCCCTATCTTCCCAGGTCCATCATCCTCCATCTCCACTGTGGCAAAGAAAATGCCCACTTAGCATCCAAGCCAGTGGGCACGTTTAGAACAAGCTAAAAAATGCCAAAGGTCTAAAGTTCTCAAAAGGGCGATGGCAATTTAAAAGTTGATGTATTGGTGTGTTATCCGATGACTCTCTCGGAACGGCCAATACCAATTCCCAGAAGTATTAGCTATCGCCGAAACCGGTGATTGCTCGGGGTGAGTATGGCAACATCGCCAATCACCGCGATGAAGATACTTTTTGCGTTCATATTTTTCCTCAGCTTTTCTCCTCCCAAGAATTGAGTTGCCAAATGTAGTGCACTGATAAGTAATACGAGTCACTTGAGGAAATGGATGCAGCAATTGGAAGATGAATATCTTAGGCATACTCAAACTGCTAGGGCGTGTCATGGAGTAAGCTCCAGAAGCCTTGCGAGGATTATCCGCTTCCTAAGATACAAGATCTGACCTTTGCAACCATGCCAGCTGATTCATCTGCCACTGATTCCCAGGGTTTATCTCCACCAAAATATCGATCTTTCTTACTCCCCATTCTCTCCTTTGAACTTTTAGTCATTGGCTTGACCATGGCTCGAGCAATCATGCGCGGAAAATCGCCGATGCGATATTTCGGAGAGGCAGGAATTATTAGCTGGCTTTCTTTTCTTCAGCTACTGGCGCTGGCAATGTTGTCCCTTTGGATTTTTCTGGTGCGAAAACGCAGTGCGCCCCTTCGATGGACTGCGCCCCAATCTCTATGGAGATGGATGGCGATCGGCTTTTTCTTCCTGGCGGTTGATGAAATTGCTCAGATTCACGAGATGGTTGATAACGGCTTCCATGCCTTGTTTCAGGTGCAGGAAAATCGCCTTACGGATAGCATTGATGACCTAATCGTTCTCCTATACGGCGTTATTGCAGGTTACGTCCTCTACTTGTTTCGCCGCGAGTTTAGGCATTATCGCCCTGCTTTTAAATTGATTGGTTTTGCGTTTTTTTGGGCAGCAGTCATGGTGGTATTCGATGTATTTACGAATATCAATCCCGAATCCAATATCGATGCGTTCAAGATATTTTTTGCAGATTTGGAGTCCCGTCACACCTTGCTAGTTTGGCTACAGGCTATAGAAGAAGCATTCAAAATCGTGGCGGAAGGATTATTTATCTCAGCTTTCGCCATTTGCTTGCAGATTGCCCGCAAACTAAATCGGCATTGCAGAATCCGGCGAGGAAATCAGGATGACAGATAGGCAACGGAACCTCGTGATGTCTCAAATAATGCACCAGGAGCCGAAGGGACATCTTCTGCATCTCAATGGACTTGGAGTAGCAAAAACTCTTGCGCCGTAATCGCGCCAAGTAATATCTTGAATAGCCATTCTCTCCCTTCACACGAGTCATGCAAGTCTTGGAGATAATTCGGTCCCTATCCAGCAAAAATTGGTTGTACATTCGCCGTCGATTACTCATCCAAAAGTAGCTAATGCCAAGAGCAGATACCTTGCAAAGGGGGCATTAAGGTAGCGGCACTGCGCTCTTCCACCGTCCAATTCAAGAGGCCACAACAGAAGTGATCGACGACGCTCCAAATCCAAACCTTGTTTTTTTAGAGCCCACAAAGGTCTGCAATTCATAAGCTTCTTCTACCTGAGGCGTCTCGAGAGCTTCTTCACGCCCCTCCAAAGTCTCTGCTGCCTGCTGCACCCAACTTAATGATGATGTGATGAATCTCAGCTACCAGTTCAATGGCGCGACATCCCACACCATTGAGGTACATTTTCAAGCACAGCTCCTGTACACCATCACTGTAACCACGATAAGCCTGTTTTTTTTAATAAACTGGCGCCCACAGTCACGACAGCGTTGCGCCTTCGAAAGCAATTTTTTTGAAATTTTGGAGGTCTCTCAAATACTTTTGTTCATCGCGCACTTCACCATCCCTAATACCGACTGATCTACACACTTACGATGGTGTTCCCAAGGACAGCACTGCACGAAAACGCGAGAGTGTAGACGACTCAGGTGACTTGGCAAGCCGGGTTCTTAAAGGTAGGACATAGTGCGGCTTGAGAAACTGTGACTCAGCAGCCCGCAACGACATACTCCCCTTGGGGGTTTGATGACTACTCCAGGTTTTGAATTGTACGCACTACATCTTCCAATCCTTCAACAGAAAATCGCTGATGCGCTGAAATTCCTGGGTATTGTGAATGATTGGGGCCAATAAGATCGGGTGCAGGGCGAGGGGAGATTGGTAAGGAAGGGATAAAGATCCATGGAAATTATCGTCCACATTGGTATGCCTAAAACTGGCACTACTGCGCTACAGAAGTCGCTGGCACATAGCCGTGAGCTATTGAAAGATAACGGCATTTTGTATCCTGAGGGATTTCTGTACGAAGACGAGCACAGAGAGCTAGTGGGAGGATTGCGATCGCGCAAAAACCTACCCAGGCTCCTACGACGGGAATATGGGGATGATATTGC
>JBCCTE010000069.1:0-9272 GCA_039198915.1 Cyanobacteria bacterium P01_D01_bin.73
GGCAGCGAGTCCTGACGCTCGCCAACAACATTGGGCGCAACCGGCGGCTGCAGGCGTCCTTGTGCGCGCGGGACCTGGGCGCGGATGCGCTTTGCCGCATGTCCGACTCGGAGCTGGCGACCGACGAGGAGCTGCAAGAGCTGACGTGGGTTATGTTTCAGCGAAAGTTTAATCCGCTGGATTATGTCACGACCCCAACGCCGATCGCCCTGCAAAGCTGCGATCGCCTGACCCACATCGATGTATTGGAGGAGCGGTTTCGCTACCTCGCCGCCGACGGGTTTACGGTGCTGCGGGGACAGACGGCGCAGGTGAGTTACCGAGAGGTGTTGATGGGGGTGTGCAATTATTTGCGGCTGTCCCATTCCACCCAGTGGTCGACGGCCGAGCTGGAGTCGGAGATTTTTTTGCACGTGCTGAATCGCGCCTGGGAAAGGCTGCCGCGCGATCGCCAAACTGCCCTAACGGTGGGTGTGCAGCGATCGCTGATGCAAAATCGGGTTTGGGATCGCCTGCCGGAAGCGTTGAAGCATGACCCGGTGCGGCTAACGTTGACCGGCGGTGGGGCGATCGCTCTTAATGCCTTTGTGCGTCCCCTGGTGCTGCGACAAATTGCTTACCAGTTTGCGGTGCAGTTTGCGCGCCATGAAGCGGCGAAGGCGGTGCTAGCTCAGGGCGGCAGCGTGGCGGGCAAGTTGTTTAAAGGTCATGTGGCGGCGCAGATGGCGCGGCGAGGAATGGCAGCCAGTGCGGCTCGTTATGGCATGGCGCGGACGGTGTTTTCGGTGCTGGGTCCGGCGATGTGGGCGCTGTTTTTGACGGATTTGGGATGGCGGGCGATCGCCACAAACTACGGACGGGTGGTGCCGGCGGTGTTTGCCCTGGCGCAGATTCGCCTGACCCGTGGTGACGAAGATTGGGATTACGGCGACGCCTACGGTTATGAGTGTGCCTAGGTTTGGAACGAGCTTTAAGTTGATCTTTAGAGAACTGAGCTTTAGAGGGTGACACAATTGCTGGGCAATATTGTTACCGCTTGGGCGCTGGGGCGATCGCGATGGGGATCGTGGTTGCAGGCGCATCCGGAGCCGCAGCTTCAGCGAGCCTGGTATTTTGCCCAGTTTGGTATTGCCGTTTTACCCCTCAGTCCGGCATTGGGATCGGCTTTTTGCCTGGCGGCTACGGTGCTAACCACTCTTCAGCTTAAGCGCGAGTCTGCGGTAAATCGCCACCCCATACCGTGGATTTTTGGCGTAATTTCCCTGGTGATGGTGCTGGGGATTTTGGGCGCTGTCGATAAAGGAGAGGCGGCGCTGGGGCTGGCTAATTTTCTGCCCTACTTTTTCGTGTTTTGGGTGCTCAGCCGTTTATTTACTGGCGTTGCGCAACTGCGGCAGTTGGCATGGCTGGTGGTCGTTGGGGGGATTCCGGTGATGGCGATCGGGATTGGGCAAATGCTGGGCTGGTGGTCTGGTCCGGTGCAGGTGCTTGGCGTTATCGACTGGCAGTTGGCGGCGCGGGGGAATCCGGTGGGTCGCCTGTCGTCGGTGTTTGAATACGCCAATGTGACCGCGAGCTACTGCGTTGTGGTGTGGACGATCGCCCTAGGACTAGCCGTAGATTTCTGGAAAAGCGCTCGGCAAAATACTACACAAAACTCTGATCCCCAACCTAAGCGGGCGATCGCCACCCTAGGACTGTCTTTGGCACTAACGGCGGTGGGATTGCTGCTGACGGATTCGCGCAATGCCTGGGCGCTGGGGATGGTTATGGCGCTGGTTTGGTCAGTGGTGCTGGGCTGGCATTGGCTGTGGCAGGCGGTCACTGGGGCGATCGCCGTCATCCTAGGAGCCGCCTTTGCCCCAGCGCCCCTTGCCGAGCCATTGCGAATTATAGTGCCGCGATTTATTTGGGCGCGCTTAAATGACAGCCTCTACCCCGATCGCCCGGTAGCAACATTGCGATCGACCCAGTGGCAATTTTCGTTAGATCTAAGCTGGCAGCGTCCCCTCCAAGGCTGGGGATTGCGCAACTTTTCGCCCCTGTACGAAGGTGCGACCCAGGTTTGGATGGGGCACCCCCACAATCTTTTGCTAATGCTGGCGGCGGAAACGGGCTGGCCGGCGACCCTGGCGCTATTCGGCGCGGTGGGCTGGGTATTGGCGCGGGGAGTGTTGACCATTCGTGGCTTGGCAGTGGGCGATCGCCCGGTGGCGCTATCCATCTGGCTAGGGTTTGTCAGTCTGGCGCTCTTTCATATTTTCGATATCACTTTATTTGATGTGCGCATCGGGCTGCTGGGCTGGGTATTGCTGGCGGGCATTTGGGGCATCGTTGACCATCGCCATGCCAGCAAAAGCCACGCGAAAACTTAAAGCCAGTCCCCCGGTTTCGATTGGGGGAAGACTGCTAAAATCAGAACTCATGTTGTCGTGCGATCGCCATAATCTCGCTTTAATTCTGGCTTGACTTGATGAGCGATGCATCTAAAAGTGATGCCCCAAATCTGTGTTTGATGCCCAGTCACCGCTTACTCACTATCAACGCCTAGGGCTGCACCCATCGGCTGGTCCGGTGGAAATTCGTCGGCGCTATCGGGAACTTAGCAAGCTCTATCATCCCGACACCACCTCCCTGCCGCCGAAGGAAGCGACTGCCCAATTCCAAGCTTTGAACCAGGCTTATTCCGTCCTCAGCAACCCGGAGCGCCGCGCCCAGTATGACGAGCTGATGAACTATTCATCGGTCAACGTCATTCGACCTTGGAAGTCCCTGGATAACGACGAGCCCGGCGATCGCTCCGCCTACTTGGACCCCATTGATCGCCCCCTCTCCTCCGGCGAGCTGTTTGCAATTTTCTCGCTGCTGCTAACCTTTGGGCTGTGCATTACCCTAGCGATTGGGGTTGCTCTGTGGCGCGGCGAAACCTTCGAACTGCCCACCGCCGTTTTAGGTCAGATTGAAGGACAAATTGAACAAATGTCCGGGATTAAGTTCTAGAAAAACTAAGCCCTCGCATTTCAGACCACACCCGTTAGTACTACGTTTACATCAGCCATGACCCTTCCCAGCGCCGACACGCCTTTGTATAACCACCCCCTGCCGGCGATCGAGGCGTGGCTAACGGAGTGCGGCTGTGAACGCGATCGCGACGCCCTACACCGCTGGTCCATCGAGAAATCCGCCTGGACTGCTGAGCTGTCCCTCGAGGAAGATAATTTGGCGGTGAAGTACATCAAAACCGCAGAAGGCGACGAAGAAATTAACCGCTCATTCAAATATTCTCTGAGCCGTGAAGACATTGAAGCCGCTGTCTTTTCTGGTCCTTAACCCGCCGCCCTATTCAAAACCTAAGGAATAGTCCAAACGCGGCTATGGTATTGCGCTGGCTCTTTGTAGGGATCAGTCGCACCATGATGATGATGTCCATGGTCGTGGCCGTGGTGGTGCTGACCATGTCCGTGATGGTCGTGGTGATGACCATGCCCTACGGGCACTGATTCCGCATCAGAATTGTCTTGTCCCAAATTTTCCTGTCCCAGATTGCCTTGTCCGAGCCCTACCAGTCCCTGGCTAGCGGCGCGGCGGAACTTGCATAGCTCGCAGTTCATCGCCACATCTCCCGCGATCGCCTCAGCCTCGCGATCGCCCATCAGCCGAAACAGCACCGGATCAATCCCAATTTCATCCAACATCTGCACGTCCACTGCCGGCCGTTCTGCCTGTGCCGCCGCTGCCACCCCGCGAATACGTTCCATCAGCACCCCCGTAAACAGGAAATGGGGCAGCACCACCACCCGTTTGGGGTTCCAGGTCCAAAACTCGCTCCACCCCCGCATCCAGCCGAGGATGGGTAATGCCGCTAAAACATACCTCCAGCCCCTTAAAGCCGCTGCCTTCCCACAGCACCCGCGCCAGCTTGTAGGCGTCACCATTGGCATCCGGATCCGACGCCCCCCGCCCCACAAACAACAGCACCGACTCCTCCCGTGGGATCTCGCTTTCCCGGTCCGCCGCCTCCAGCCGCGATCGCCACAAATCCATCAATAAATCCGCCACCCCCAGCTGTCGCCCATAGTGAAACCGCAGTCCTGGATAACGCAGCCGCGCCCGGTCCAGCTCGTTGGTTACGTCGAACTTGTTATGGCGAGCCGCAAACAGCAGCAGCGGCAGCGCCACCATTTCCCGATGTCCCAGCGTCACCAGGCGATCGACTCCCTCCTGAATCGACGGCTCCGTTAGCTCCAAAAAGCAAGGCAGTACGGGTCGCGATTGATCTACCTCTTGATAAGCCCGCGCAAAATCTAAAAATGTTTGGCGACCGGCCAGATTCCGCGTGCCGTGGCCAATCAACAAAACAGGTAATTTCGACATATCTTCTTTTACCGATTCTTCGCCACCGCACCCCAGCTTCAAGCTCGTTTGAACTAAGCTTCGGACTCTTCCTGCCGAATCTTTCGCTATCGGGGGCGATCGCCTTCCCTGTCTTAACACCGCCTTAGCACCGTTCTAGTCCCTAAAAAAACTGTCTGATCGCCGCCTTCACGCCATGGAAGCTGGACCAGCACAACAAAACACCCGCCTTCATTTTGTAAGACAATTCATTCGTCTCGAATTTCTGACTTCAAGTTTTTTTATGTCCAGTCTTTCTATTTAATGTTTTTGAGGGCACATAGGTCGTCCCCACAAACCCCCATCCGGCCTTACCCTAAATCTGCGCTACTACTAACCCCTGATACACATTCCCTTACCCTATGGTCGCTTCTGCCACCGCCCCCTCTTCCCAAAGCCAGCCGCTGTCCCCCTCTCAAGTTGTGCTGCGGCGCCCCATTTCCCCCATCGGTGCCTACGACTTACAAGGCGTTGCTTTCTGGCAAGGAGCGGCGCTGGTTTTAGATTCCCTGCGGGGACAGGTATTGGCGATCGACCTGGAAACGGAATTGTCGGAGGTGCTTAACCCGTTCCATTTGGACGAATTTGTGGGCGGGCGAGGACTGTCAACTTCTCCCCCCATTGACGGGGGAGCAGGGGAACCGACCCTGTGGTTCTGTCGCGATCGCTCGGTATATTACTGCCGCCTAAGCGATATGGCGCCTCGGCATTTTACAAAGCTCCCCCACGATGTGGATGGCGTAGCGGTCTGGCATACCACCGTCTACGTAAGCTGCTCCCGCACTGGCAAAATTCACGTACTGGGGCGAGAGACCGGGCAGGAGATTACGACGTTTCACGCCCCCGGCATTGGCACGGAAAATCTGACGGTGCGTGGGGAGCATCTGTGGGTGTGCGATCGCCTGGAGCAGACGGTGTATTGCCTAGACCGGGCAACGGGGCGTTTGGAATTTAGTGTGATGACTCCCTACGAGTCGCCGACGGGGCTGGCGTTTTGGGATGGAGACACTGAGGTTGATCCCGACGAAAACTGGGAGCAATCCAACTTAGCAGCGCCGCTCTACGTCTGCTATTCCTCGGAAGAAGCTTATATTCGCGATGATCCCAATGCTGAGGATCCGCTGCAATTATCTTTTCGCGATCGCACCTTCCTGCACGCCCTGGATTTCAAATGGGATCGGGAGCGTCAGTGCGCCCTATCCAACGGCTATCTGATCGAAATGTTCTACGTGGAGGAAATTTCTGCCCTTGAGGAGGTGGACTTTAGCCAGCTTAAAAATATGGAGTGGCGCATGGCGATCCCCGCCGACACGGATCGTCAGAAGGTGCGCGAGGTTTTGCCGGTGGGGCTGCCTTTTGAGGAGATTGAGGACGAAGGGCAGCGGGTTGCCGTGTTTAAGTTTGACAGTCTGGAGCCCAGCGAGGGACGGCTATTTGGCTGGAAGGCAATTATTGAGGTACGCGGTATTCGATATCAACTAACGCCGCGATCTGTGGAAGATTTATCCCCTCGTTTGCCGGAAGGCTACCAGGAGAAATATCTGGTGGATAATGATGACCTGGCGATGGAGACCCCAACGGTACGGGAAGCGGCGATCGCCTCCGTCGGCACCGAAACCAACATACTGCGGCGAGTCCTGAGCCTCAGAAACTACGTCTATGATCGCCTCTCCTACCGCCTGACGCCCAAAATTGACACCCCCGACCTGGTGCTACAGCGGGGGGTTGGCTCCTGTGGCGAATACGTCGGCGTACTGCTAGCCCTAGCGCGACTCAACGGCATCGCCTGCCGCACCATTGGACGTTACAAGTGTCCACCACCAGGCGATCGCACCGGCGTGAACCTGTTTCCCGACTACAACCACGTGTGGCTAGAATTCTACGTCCCCGGCTACGGCTGGCTGCCCATGGAATCCAATCCCGACGACATCCAAGAAGGCGGTCCCTATCCCACCCGCTACTTTATGGGACTCCCCTGGGGGCACGTAGAAATCGCCAAGGGCATCCGCTTCCAACGCCTAACCATCGATGGCAAGCTCCCCGAAGACGGCCTATCCGTCGGCGACCTAGCCATGAACCACGTCCGCTTCAAAATCCTTGAGGAACTCCCTCCCCTCGCCTAGTTATGAAGATAGTAATTATCTTGTTCAGATTGCGACGGCTTAGATGGACTCTGAAGGATGAGATGACCACGGTAATCGCCGATCGCCGCCCATGAAAACTTGCAACACTTTGGGCGATCGCCTGAGGGGGCGGCTAGCATAAAGCACTAACGCTTAGTTAAATACACCACCTCACAGAGCCTATGAGTGTTGTTGCTGTCCGTAAATATCCTGATCGCCTGGTCTTCGCAGCCGACAGCATCCGGGTGTCTGGCTACTTAAAAGAAAGCCAGCGGGTTGCCGGTCAGGATATGGCAAAGCTGTTTGAAGTGAACGATATGGTTATTGGCGGCGTGGGGCTCAGCATGGAGCTAAGTTTTATGCGCATCTTTGCTCGCACCCACAAGCCCAAGGCAGCAAATACGGAAGCATTTTTGGACTTTATTGTTGAGTTTTACAGCTGGGCGAGCGGCAAAGACAGTAGCTTTGCCCATCGCAGTGAATACCTAATCGGCTTTGGCAATGAAGTGTTCCGGGTCGCCGACGGATATCTAATCGACAAAATCAACGAATTCAGTGCCATTGGAGCCGGGGAGCATTTTTCCCTTACGGCGATGCATCTGGATAAATCTCCCCAGGAAGCCGTTGAGATCGCTAATGAGCTATGCGTATTCTGCTCCCCGCCAGTAAAAGTAGTTGAGCAGCCCTTTAAGTCGGAGTCCTGACTCGGCTGAGCTGGCAAAGCTGAGGTCTGAGATTTCTACAAACAAACATCGGAATTGAGCAGTCCCGCGATTCTCCGCCGGACTGCTCAACTCTGCATTCTGAAGAAGCAAATTTGGGAGTTTAGTACCCTCTCTTCTTTTTGCTGCGCTTGCCCTGGCGTACCTTTAGCCGAGGATTGCTCTTCGAAATAACGTAGATGTAGCCACGGCGCTTCACGACCTGGCAGTCGGGGCTACGCTTTTTCATGTTGCCGATCGAGCTGACGACTTTCATAATTTCCTCTGGTTTATACGACTGTGCCAATGCTCATCGGGCTTGGCTTGCGCCTGGTTTTTGCGCCTGAGGATTGTAGCAGAGTGTCAAATTCCGGGGCAAGGTTGAGAAGACTCAGCCCTGTCCACGGAGCTAAATTGCTAGTCGGTCTACCTAGACTGCTGCGGCATCATTAGCCTGCAACAGCTCATCCTCAAATTCCTGCTTTAAATCGCGATCCATCAGCGCCTGTACCGCTTCTTCCGGCGTAATTTTGCCGTGGATCAGGCGATGGACCTGACGGGCGATGGGGACGGGAATCTTTTCCCGGCGAGCCAGGTTCATCAGCACGTTGGTGGTGTTGACGCCTTCCGCCGTGCTTTTTAACTCTTCTAGCACTTGCTCCAGCGATTTCCCTTGGGATAGCCCGTAGCCAACCCGGTAGTTGCGGGATAGGGCGCTGCTGCAGGTTGCCAGCAGGTCGCCTAGCCCCGCGAGTCCGACAAAGGTCTCTGGCTGAGCGCCTAGCTGGGTGCCAACGCGGATCATTTCCGGGAGGGCACGGGTTAGCAGCGCGGATTTAGCATTGACGCCGAGGTTTAGTCCATCGCAAACGCCTGCCGCGATCGCCATCACATTTTTCAGTGTCCCTCCCAGCTCAGTGCCAATGGGATCGGTGTTTGCGTACACCCGCAGCACATCGGAGGAAAACACCACCTGAGCAGCTTCAGCTGCATCCAAGTTCTCGCTCGCGACAACTGTGGCTGCCGGCAATCCCTTTTCGATTTCCTTGGACAGATTAGGTCCGGACAGCACCACAACAGGAAGAGACGGAAACGCCTCTTTCCACATTTGCGACGGAGTCTTTGTTGTTTCGGGATCAAGCCCCTTGGTGGCAGTGACGATAATTGTGTTGGCGGGCAGCCCGATCTCCTTCAACTTGGCAATAGTTGGAGCTACGCCCTTCATGGAGATTGCAGAAAGGATAATATCTGCGCCGCTGACAGCCTCCTCGATAGGCTCCGGATTGCGGCGAGACCACACGTGTACCTGGTGGTCATTTTGTCGCGCCAGGGTCGCCAGCGCCGATCCCCAAGCGCCCGCTCCAAGGATGGTGACGTTGGCGAGATGATTTGGATCTTGTAGGTTGGTAAATGGTTGGAAAGTTGGGATGGTTGTGTCCGCTGCAGGTTGGACTGTTGCAGATGTCGCCGGCTCTGGGGCGATCACAGAAGTCATGGTTCTGGTAAAACACTTGGGTAGTTTGAGTGATTACGCTACTAATCACATCGGTCTCTGGAAATGGGACGGAATGGCTTTCCATAGAACTACAGCTTTAGATTTTCAATTCCTAGCTGTCTATGGGATTAACAATAAGGGTCGCCTAGAATTCGCCGATTTTTTAGGATTCCGACTATTCAAGTGTAAAGGATTGCATTTTACGCTCCTGTAACCATCAAGACTGAGCGTAATGATTTGAGACGTTTTGGAAAGGGCTGGGAAAAAATGAAGCTAATTAGTTGCTAGATATTCTCCACTTGGTCGAAGGTTATTTTTGGCTAATCGCACATTTTCTATAGGGCTCGAAGGCATTTAACCAAAGAGATTTAAGACAAGTATTCAATCACTTTTCTGGATAACCACACTTGTCAAAAAAACAATCGTGTATGTTGCCTTTTAACTGCAATATTGTTTTCTCTGCCCCCGATCTAAAAGACACCCAAATTCAACGCCAGCTAGATCTAATTTTCAGAACTACAAGATGAATAATATTCAGTCTGAGCCTTTAGTTTTACGGCA
>JBCCTE010000070.1:0-9271 GCA_039198915.1 Cyanobacteria bacterium P01_D01_bin.73
AATCACGATTCCAGAACCGAGATTTTGAACCCAACAAAATTGGTGCTGGCAAATTTGGCGTTATCCCGTAGAGAAGCGATCGTTATCTCGTTCTGGGATGCCGTATCAAAAACCGTGTAATGACACTCAGACTATGGCATCCCAGAACGAGATAACGATCGCTTCTCTACGGGATAACGCCAAATTTGCCAGCACCAATTTTGTTGGGTTCAAAATCTCGGTTCTGGAATCGTGATTAATCCTATCAGACCGGGTTACCGGGGCGATCGCTCTGACCCTGGGCAGATACAGTCTGAAACGAGAATCGAAGCGGGCACGGGAAATTCAGCACGAAAGCGTAGGGAACTGGACGGGGCTAAAGGACGGCGATGGAAATTGTGCTGTGTCACCAGACGGTGGATTTTGATGCGCTGGGGTCGGCGGTGGGCTTGGCGCGGCTGCAACCGGGGCGGCGGATTGTGCTGACGGGAGGAATGCATCCGGCGGTGCGATCGTTTTTGGCGCTCCATCGGGATGAGTATCCGCTGTTGGAGCGGCGGGCGGTAATTCACGATCAGCTGCGGCGGGTGATTGTGGTGGATACCCAGCATCGCGATCGCCTGGGGAAAGCAGCGGAATTATTGGATTTGCCCCAGTTAGAGGGGGTGGAAGTTTACGACCACCATATGGAAGCGACGGGGGATATTCCAGCAACGGTGCGTCATGTGGAGGCGGTGGGATCCTGCACAACGCTGGCGGTGGAAGCGTTGCAAAGGGGCATGGCGCAGGATGAAACGCAAAGCCCAATTACTTTAAGCGTGGCCGATGCGACGGTGATGGCGTTGGGGATCCATGTGGATACGGGATCGCTGACCTTTGCGGGAACAACGGCGCGGGATGGGGCGGCGCTGGCGTGGCTGCTGGAGCGGGGGGCAAATTTGGCGCTGATTCGTGCCTATGCCAATCCCAGCCTGTCGCCGGATTTGCAGGATTTATTTATCGAGGCGCTGGAGCGGGTCACTGTGGAACGGGAGGGGAATCGGGCGATCGCCTCCGTTGCCCTAACCACCGACGGCTATGTGGCGGGGCTGTCCAGCCTTGTGGGCCGCCTGATGGATACCCTCGGTTGCAAGGCGCTATTTTTGGCGGCGGTCTATCGTCAGCGTTCGAAATCGGGCAAGGATTCTGAACGGGTGGCGATTATTGGGCGATCGCGAATTCGAGGCACGAACCTATCGCCGCTGTTTGAATCGCTGGGGGGCGGCGGCCACAGCCAAGCGGCATCGGCAACGGTCCATGGCGGTGATGCTCAGATTGTGCTGGAAAAGTTGGTGGCGCAGCTCAAGGATCAAATTCCGCCAACGTTAACGGCCAACACCGTGATGTCATCGCCGGTACGGACCATTTTGCCGGAGACCGCGATCGCCGAAGCCCAGCGGATTTTGCTGCGGTACGGGCACTCGGGCATTTGCGTTGTTGATGCGGCGGGGAAGCTGGCGGGGATCGTATCGCGGCGGGATCTCGATTTGGCGCTCCACCACGGTTTATCCCACGCCCCGGTGAAGGGCTATATGAGCACCCGGCTGCATACCATTGCGCCCGATACGCCCCTTGCAGAAATTGAGCGGCTGATGGTGACCTTCGATATTGGTCGGCTGCCGGTGTTGGATGGCAAAGACGGGCTGCTGGGCATTGTCACCCGCACCGATATGCTGCGGCAGTTCCACCGCGATCGCGCCACTTCCCAGGACGTTCCCGACGATGCTCCCGCGCCCCCGGTTATCGATACCTTTCCGGCAATTGGATCCCCCGACCACGATTTTTGTGTGCTGCTCTCTCGATTTGCGTCGCCGCTGCGGAGATTTTTAGTAGCGGCAACCCAACTAGCGAGCGATCGCGGCTGGCAGCTTTATCTAGTGGGCGGCGCGGTGCGGGATTTATTGCTGAGCGATACGGCGGGACCGCTGATGTTGTCCGACGTGGATTTGGTGGTGGATGGGTGCCATGACCAGGGCGATCGCGGTCAGGCGGCGGCGGTGGATTTGGGCAAGGCGATTCAGGCGAAATATCCCAACGCCCGCCTGCAAATTCACGGACAATTTCAAACCGCCGCCCTGCTGTGGCACAACGATGAAACCTTTGGGTCGCTGTGGGTAGATATCGCCACCGCCCGCACCGAGTTTTATCCCTACCCAGCAGCAAACCCCGAGGTGGAAGCCAGCTCAATTCGCCAGGACTTGTATCGTCGCGATTTCACGATTAACGCCCTGGCGGCGCGGTTGAGCCAGCCCCACTCCGGTGAACTGTTGGACTTTTTCGGTGGGCTGCAAGACCTGCAACGGCGACAGATTCGAGTGCTCCACGCCAACAGTTTTATTGAGGATCCCACGCGAATTTATCGAGCGGTACGCTTTGCCGTGCGCCTTGGTTTCTCCCTCGAACCCCAAACCGAAGGCTACATCCGCCACGCCATGGCGCAACTCCCCCAAACCGCTCCAGAAATTGCGCAAAATAACCGCCACAACAGCCAACCCGTCCGCCGCCAGCCCGCCCTGGAAACTCGCCTCAAAGCCGAGCTGAAATATATTCTGCAAACCTCCTACTGGCGTGGCGCACTGACCCTGCTCGACAACCTTGGCGCATTGGTTTGCATCCACCCCCAGCTCACCCTGACAGCGTCTCTACGGCTGCAGCTAAACCAGGTGGCTCGCCTGTGGGAACGGTGGTCGCGATCGCCCCAACTCGCCAAATATCTCCCGCAGGGAACGGAGCTATGGGAAATTTTGCTGGAGCTAATCGTTGCCGCTGCTCCCGAGGGCGATCGCCAAACCATTGCCCAGCGCCTCCAGCTCACCGACAACGCCATCCAGCGCCTCAGCACCCTCGGAGATCAGGAAAAGGCAATTTACACCCGGCTGAAAAATTGCGATCGCCCCAGCGAAATCGACAGCGCCCTAGCCACCGAAGATTCCATACTGCTTGCGATCATTGCCTTGCGATCACCCCGCCCCGTCCGTCGAAAAATTTGGCAGTATTTAAGTCATCTCGCGCCGACGCCCGCCCTTCTCAACGGCACCGACTTGCGGCAGCTCGGCTATCGACCCGGTCCCCAGTTTCGTCCCATGCTTGCCCACCTGCGACAGGCCACCCTTGACGGCGATATTCAAAACCGCGACCAGGCGATCGCCCTGCTGCAAGCCCACCATCCCCTTGACAAGGCTGTCAAATCCTGACCATGGGTTTACGAACGTCATCCCCTTAACTAAGCTAATAGCAGAAAAGTTTACATATCGTTAACGCCTAGAGCGTGCGTGACGCCCTTGAACGCCCCACAGTCTTCTCGGCAACCTAAATCGCGCTGGCTTATCCCAGTGTTTTTCGGCACCGCTATCCTCGCATCTGGCTTGGGAGCTGGCTTCGGCACGCTAATCCGAATGCGGGAAGTCAACATCATGGGGCACACCATTGAGTCGCCCCTGCCCTTCATTGGCGGCGAAGAATCCTTCCCTCCACGGGGTAACTGGCCCGTCGCAGAGGACACGCTACTTGACAGCCCCTCCTCTCCTGCCTACGTTCCTGCCGCTCCACAACAGGCAGACTTATCCGATACCTACGCCGCTCCGTCCAGCTTTTCCCCCGGCGATTCGACGACTGGGACTGATGTCTACGGCGATGTTTATTTGAACGGGCAGCCCTTTGAAGCGACTCCCGGCGATTCTGAGATTAAATCTGATTCAGTCTATGGTTCAGGTTCAGTGAGCGAAGGGGAATCGGTGGACAGCGAAGAGCCCGCCGCCGCATCTGACCTGCCCTTCATTGAAGACGTTGCGCCCTCTCGAGTGTCTGATCCCAAAGCAGAACCTCCTGAAGCGATCGCCCCCATCGTTCCGCCACCGGTCCCCCCACCGCCAGTCGTTCCGCCACCGCCACCAATCGCTGAGCCCGTTTCCCCTAGCCTGACCCCACCGGAGCCCGCTGGAGAAACCAACACTTCCAGCACCTGAGACACCGTTGGAAGCGCTGGAAAGTTCTGTGCGACAAGGAATAAATGCGCATTTCAAATGCAACGCGTTGGGGTCCAAATCCTCGCGGTTACTTAGCCTGAACGTGAATTAATAACAGCCCCGTACAAAATTGGCAGGGAAGGGGGATCATCCGTAGTACGCTATCGGCTGGAATGGTTGTTGGAATAGCGATTAATTTGCTGGCGTAGTTGGTTGACAATTTTGGTTGACGATTGACGTGATCGCATTGATTGGAAAGCTGCTCCCATCAACTCATCCTGTAACGCCCCCTTGCTGCTGTCTGCCCCCAACGCCTCCTATGAAAATCTTGTTTGTCGCGGCTGAAGCTGCACCACTGGCCAAAGTTGGCGGAATGGGAGATGTGGTCGGATCTCTGCCGAAGGCGCTGCGGAAGATGGGGCACGATGTGCGGGTGTTTTTGCCCTACTACGGATTTCTGCCAGACAAGATGGACGTGCCGGCGGAACCGGTATGGGAAGGCAGCGCTATGTTTCAAGAGTTTGTAGTGTACGAAACGGTGCTGCCGAATTCTGATGTGCCGCTGTATCTGTTTGGGCACCTGGCGTTTTCGGGGCGGCAGATTTATGGCGGCGAGGACGAGGCGTGGCGATTTACGTTGTTTTCCAACGGTGCGGCGGAGTTTGCCTGGAATCATTGGAAGCCCGATGTGATTCACTGCCACGATTGGCATTCGGGAATGTTGCCGGTTTGGATGCACCAGTCGCCGGATATTTCTAGCCTGTTTACCATTCACAATTTGGCGTACCAGGGACCGTGGCGATCGCTTCTGGAACAAATGACCTGGTGTCCGTGGTACATGCAGGGGCACAACACCATGGCGGCGGCGGTGCAGTTTGCAGATCGAGTCAACACTGTATCGCCCACCTACGCGGAGCAGATTAAGACCGCAACCCACGGGGAAAAATTGGAGGGGCTGCTGTCGTTTATTGGCGACAAGCTGTCGGGGATTTTAAACGGCATCGATATGGACTCTTACGACCCGGCTAGCGATCGCTATCTGGCGCAGAATTTCTCGGTGGACACCCTGGAAAAGCGGGCAGCGAATAAGGTGTCGCTCCAGGAAGAGGTGGGGCTGGAAGTTAATAAGAGCGCATTTTTGGTGGGCTTGGTCAGTCGCCTGGTGGAGCAAAAGGGAATCGACCTAATCGTGCAAATGCTGGAGCAGTTTATTGCCTACAGCAACGCCCAGTTTGTCCTGCTGGGAACGGGCGATCGCTACTACGAAACCCAAATGTGGGAGCTGGCATCGCGATATCCCGGACGGATTGCCGTGTACTTGCTCCACAGCGATCCCCTGGCGCGACGTATCTATGGCGGCACCGATACGTTTCTAATGCCGTCTCGCTTTGAGCCCTGCGGCATCAGCCAGCTTTTAGCCATGCGCTACGGAAGTATTCCTATCGTGCGCCGGACCGGTGGACTGGTGGATACGGTGCAGCACCATGTGCCCGCCGCTGATGAAGGCACCGGCTACTGCTTCGATCGCTACGAGCCCATGGATATGTTCTGCGCCCTAATCCGCGCCTGGGAAGGATTCCAGCACAAGAAAGATTGGGAAGCAATGCAGCGCCGGGCGATGACTCAGGACTTTAGCTGGGAGCGATCGGCAAAAGCTTACGAAGCGCTTTATCAAACTTGCCAGGAAGCTTAGGTTAACCGTACGCGAACCGCATGCAACTGGACTGTCGCCGGCAATTTCGGTGCGCTATTCTGTTCTCTAATCCCGTTATCAGTCCTCTGATCTGTGTCTGCGTCAACCTGAAAGCGACTTAAGCGATTTACTTACCCATGACCGCCCCAAATCCCACAGAATCACCGACGAAACCGGCTGACGATTCGTCTAGCAATTCATCGACCGAACCCACTTCAAGCCCCTCCATCAGCGCCACCGAAACCGTTGAGCTGGATTCAAATTTTGTGCTGTCCCTGGCGATCGTGGCGATCGGTGCCGCAGTCGGCTTTTTCCTGAACCTTTGGGCAGGGCTTGTTGTTGGACTGTTTGGCGTCTTCTTGGTTGTCCAAACGGTACGAATTCGACTGATCTTCACCCCGACCGCATTGGACGTGTACAAGGGAGAAACGCCGTTCCGCTCCTTCCCCTATGACGAGTGGGAAAACTGGGATATCTTCTGGAGTCCCGTGCCCATCCTCTTCTACTTCAAGGAAGTTAACAGCATCCATTTCATCCCAATCCTGTACAATCCCACTGCCCTGCGCAAGTGCTTGGAAGTACACCAGTTGCCAACCCAGCGCTCTGGGGATTAGGTTGATCGGTGGGCTCCCCGTGACGATCTCTGTAGACTTGGTACGGAGCAAAGTTAACGCAAAGCCCACGCAGGGGTGAGGCGACCCACAGCACGATCCATAAAGCGCTGTTGTTAACGAACGTTGTTGACGAGTAAGTAACCCGATGAATCCTGAGTATCCCAACGCTGAAAGGGGCAATGGTGAAGCTACCAACGTAGGTGTCAACCAAGCCGATATCTCCCAGGATGTTTGGGACCAGTCGAACTCCGGCTCCTCGCCCGGCGCACCTGATGCCGCGTCCAACGGTGAATCGTCGCAACCCCTGCCCGCCGTGCAATCGGTGACCGAAGCTGAGCTGCCTTTGCCCGCAGAACCCGCCACCGATGCCACGGTAGATGATGATGCTCCCGTGGAGGCTCAGAGTAATGGGCAAAGCGCCGAGGCTGCGAGTGAGGCGATCGCCCCCGCCCCCCCAGAACCAGAATTTAACGAACCAGAACCTGAGCCAGAGCCGTTGCCAGGATCGGTGAAGGAGCTGATGGCGCTGGATATTCAACGGCTACAGCAGGAGCGCGATCGCCTGCAACAGGATGTGGATGCGACCCACGCTTCGATGGTGCAGATGATCCGGTCGGGCACGGCAGAGCTGGAAGACCGGCGGGCACGACTTCGGGGCAGCATTGAAAAATTGGAAGGACGACGCGAGCGACTGCGCGAAGAAATGCGCACCACCTTTGCTGGTTCGTCCCAGCGCGTTGCATCGCGGGTTCAGGGTTTTAAGGATTTTTTGATTAGTAGCCTTCAGGATTTGACGGCAGCGGCAGAAGATTTGGAACTGGTTCGTCCTGCCCCAGCAGCGCCAGCTCAACCGGCGACGCCCTCCCGCCAGGATCCCCAAGGACCAGTCAACCCGCAGTTTGCACGGGGACGGTTCGAGGAGGAAACCCAGCGAATCCGTAAAATTCTGGAGCGCTATCAAATGCGCCCGGATTACTACGGTCCCCCGTGGCGGCTGCGACGCACCTTTGAGAGTATCCATCGGGAGCGGGTGACAAACTGGTTTGGCGAACAGGGGGGACGCGGCGCGATCCAATCCCTAGGCAGTCGGCTACAAAATATTTTGGTAGTGTCGGCAACCATTTCGGTGAACCGAGCGCTCTACGGCGATCGCCTCCATGTGCTGGTCCTAATCGACAGCCCTGAACGGCTTGGGGAATGGCGGCGCGGCTTGCAGGATTGTTTAGGAATCTCCCGAGGCGACTTCGGCCCCGATCGCGGCGTTACCCTATTCGATTCCGCTGAAGCCTTAGCCCAAACCGCCGATCGCACCCGTCGAGCCGGCGACTTGCCGTTTATCATCATCGACGAAGCGGAGGGGAAAGTCAGCCTGTCGCTGCTGCAATTCCCGCTGTGGCTGGCGATCGCCCCCGACCCCCGCGCCCAGGTTTACGACTACTTCTAGCGGCTAATTCTGATAGGAACACCAATCACTCCAGCCACCGGGATAGAGCTTATAGATTCGGTGGCCCATTGCTGCGAGTGAAAACAGGTTGACGCAGGCGGTAACCCCAGAGCCACAGTAGAAGACCATGTCTTTGTCGGAGTTGACACCTTGCCAATGCTCCGCGAGGGCGCTGGCGTCTTTCAAATAGCCATCCTCCGTTGTGACCTGCTTCCAGAAGGCATTGGCAGCTCCCGGAATACTGCCCGCCACCGGGTCGATGGGTTCCACCTCACCGCGATACCGTTCAGGCGATCGCGAATCCACTAGCATCACCCCCGGCAAATCCTTGCGCTGCTTCACGGTTTCAATATCCACAATCCAGTCCGTTTGGGGCGCGGCAACAAAATCTCCAGGCTGCTTTCGGGGCTCCGCAGTTTCCAAAGGTAACCCCACTGCCTCCCAAGCCTTAATGCCGCCATCCAGAATCGCCACCTGCCCATGCCCCAGATATCGCAACATCCACCACAGTCGCGCCGCAAAAGCAAACCGCGAATCGTCGTAAATCACCACCTGAGTTGGCGGCGCTGAACGAACACCAATTCGATTCAGCGTTTCGACAAACCCGTCCCAATCCGGCAGCGGGTGACGCCCCCCGCGGGCTTGAATGCGTCCTGACAGGTCCTGGTCCAAGTCTAAATAAACGGAGCCAGGAATATGCCCAGCTTGATACTGTCGTCGCCCCTGCTGGGGATCCGCCAAAGAAAACCGAGTATCCACCACCACCACGTTGGCATCGTCCAAATGATCCTTGAGCCATTGGACATCAACCAGGGGAGAATCGTTTTTCATGGCAACGCTCCGGCGAGATAACGTCTTCAGTTTAGGGCGCGTCATCCGTCCAGAGGCATTGCCCAGAAATACCACCTAAAAATATCGCCGACGTCTCTTTGAGTGAGGCTTTGACCGTCGTCGGTAGTTTTTTCGCGATCGCAACTTTGGCCGGTAGTTTTTGTAGTAGGACCATTGCGATCGCCGACGACGCCTCGCAGGCTTCTTTTTCGCCTTAGCCCTTCGACGACGCACCTTGGAAAATAAAAAATCCGCCGTCACGTGACTGAGAGCACCCAACTCCAGCCCAGCGGAGATCACCCACAGCAGCGGTTGTCGCCATAGCCAGCGCAGCAGTGTGGTGACTGTTGCGATCGCCTCCTGCCCCGCCGCATCGCCATTGCCCCCCGCTGCCAGCGCCGCCACTGCTCCAGCGATCGCCACCGCCGCCGACACCCAAACCATCAAGTACACGATCCGAATCGTCGTCCCCACCACAAGACCGTGGGTCCAGGGCGATCGATGGCGAAACATTTTGCGATAGGGCAACCAAATCCAGCGGAACGGGCCCCAGCGCTTATAGGGCACTGAATGAATATCCAAATCGGGACTCAAGAAAAATCCCCCAGCGGCAAAGCCCCCCGTCAGCGCTAACGTGGTCGCCGGATCGCGAGACGCCCCCAAGGCCGCCGCCGCCACCATCGGCACCCCCCAGGCGGTAATTCGA
>JBCCTE010000071.1:0-9214 GCA_039198915.1 Cyanobacteria bacterium P01_D01_bin.73
ACGCAAATGACGGTGACCAGTAGCGCTGGGGTAGGGTTTGCGGAAGAGTTGGGCTGCAAGCTAGTGGTGTTGGCGCGGGAGTGTTCCCTGAAGGAAATCAATTCGATTCAGGGTGATTTGGTGGCAAAAACCGGCAGCCGCGATTTGTCGATGCCGCTGGAGGTTTTTGTGCACGGGGCGCTGTGTGTGGCTTATTCCGGGCAGTGCTTAACCAGCGAGGCGTTGGGCGGGCGTTCAGCGAATCGGGGAGAGTGCGCCCAGGCGTGTCGCATGACCTATGAATTATTTGCGGACGGGGAGCCGGTTGATCTGGGTGATCGCCAATACCTGCTCAGCCCCCAGGACTTGTCGGGGTTACCGGTGCTGCCGGATTTGATTCGAGCGGGGGTGCGATCGCTGAAAATTGAGGGACGGCTGAAGTCGCCGGACTATGTGGCAAGCGTAACGCGGGTGTATCGGCAGGCGCTGGACCGTGCGATCGCCAAACTGGAGGAGGATCCCGAGGTTAAAATTCTGCCGCCGCGAAACGACGAACGCTACGAATTGGAAATGGCGTTTTCGCGAGGCTTGTACACGGGCTGGTTTGAGGGCATTGATAATCAGGCGCTAGTGCATGCTTGGTTCGGCAAAAAGCGCGGCGTGTTTTTGGGTCGAGTGGCTCAGGTGCGGCGCGATCGCGTATTGATTGAAGACTGCGGTCCGATTGTCGCAGGAGACGGCATTGTCTTTGAGCTGCCGCGCGGCAAAGAGGTGGGCGGTCGGGTGTACGGCATACGGGAAGACGGACCGGATACATGGTTAGAATTTGGTCGGGATTTGCGCCTAGGTCCCCACTTCGAAGATGCTGCCCTTTGGAAAACTAGCGATCCCAGCTTGGAAAAGGAGGTACGTAAAACCTTTGCTGGCGACCAGCCCAAGTTTCAACGCCCCATCAGTTTTGAAATCCACGGGGAAATTGGCACGGCGCTAACGGCGATCGCCCGGGATGAGCTGGGCAATGTGGCGGAAGAGTCATCAGAAATGGAACTAGAACCAGCACGCAATCAACCGCTGGACCGCGATCGCCTAGAGTCGCAGTTTGGACGGCTGGGCAATACGCCGTTTTACCTTGCTGATCTGGATTTTCAGCTAGGTGACGGTGGGATTATTCCCATGGGAGAGATGAACCGCATGCGGCGATCGCTGGTAGAGCAGTTGGAGGATCAGCGATCGCAGCCCAAACGCTGGCAGCTTAATTCCACGGCGAACTATCAGTCTCTGTTACCTAAAACGCAGCTCGAGCCCAACACGAAAACACAACAAGCCAGCATTTTAATCCGCCATTTAAAACAACTTTCTAGCGTGTTAAACACGGTTGAGTCGATTGGCGAGAGCGCTAATCCTTTTGACTGTATCTATTGCGATTTTGAAAATCCTCGTCATTACAAACAGGCAGTGCAGGCAGTTCGCGATCGCCACCTTCCCATAGAAGTCTGGGTCGCTCCGCCACGTATTACCAAGCCAGGAGAAGACTGGATATTAAAGCGAGTTCGCCAGTCCAATGCTGACGGATATCTGGTGCGCAATTACGACGAGCTGGAATTTTTTGCAGGCGATCGCTGCATCGGTGATTTTTCGTTGAACATCGCCAACCCCATCACCGCCGACTACTACAAACAAAAATTCCACCTGGAGCGCCTCACCGCATCCTACGATCTCAACCTAGATCAGCTCACCGACCTAGTCCGCCAAACGCCCCACTGGTACGAGGTTACGCTCCACCAACATATGCCCATGTTCCATATGGAGCACTGCGTATTTTGCGCGTTTCTTTCCGACGGCACCGATTACACCAACTGCGGTCGCCCCTGCGAAGAATACGAGGTAAAGCTGCGCGATCGCACCGGAGTGGACCATATTTTGGTGGCGGATGAAGGCTGTCGCAACACAGTGTTTAACGGCAAGGCTCAAACCGGCGCAGAATATCTACAGCCCTTGCTTGATCTGGGATTGCAACGAGTACGCATTGAATTTGTTAACGAGTCTGCCAGTGAAATTGCTGAAACGTTAAAGCAATATCGGCGATTGTTATTAGGGGAAATTCAGGGTGGGGATCTGTGGCGATCGCTCCAGGTCCAAAGCCAATTGGGAGTAACTCGCGGTCAAATTGCCCAGGCAGAAAAAGTTCAAGTAAAGCGAAAAAAAGCCCATAAATCCCCTCAGAAACGACGGAGATCAAAGCCGAAATCTAGAGAAAAAATCAAGGCTAAAAGGTAACTAAATTTTGCGGGTGAATATTCCGAAATGCGCTGATAGGAATGGACCAGACTTTTAAGGATAAAAGTGCCAGATTTAGGCTTTTATCAGAAACAGCGTTCCGGCCACAATCAAAGCAGTTCCAACCACAGCCCAGTACGTAAGGGGCTCGCCAAGAAATAGAGCCGATAGGATTAAAACCAGCACTACGCCGGACTTATCAATGGGCGCAACTAAGGAAGCATTTCCTATTTGCAACGCTCTGAAATAGCACAGCCACGATAATCCGGTAGCAACGCCAGACAAAATAAGAAATAACCAAGTTTTAGGGGCGATCGCCCCCAGTTTTGACAGCTGTCCCCCTTGCCAAGCAATTGCCCAAGCGATCGCGAGAATAACCACCGTTCGAATCGCCGTCGCTAAATTCGAATCGACACCTTCAACCCCAACCTTGGCAAAGATTGTCGTCAGTGCAGCAAAAAACGCCGACAGCAGCGCAAAGATCCACCAAGCTTTTTCAGAGTCCATCGGTTACTGCCGCTCCCGGCCCTTGATTATCAAATACGGTGCAGTGGCTCAGGAGCGATCGCCCCACATTGAGCTTTTGAGTTCTTCCGGATTCTCCCCGCCCGCGGACCTACGCCTGTTTCTGATCATCCAGGAACTGCTGAAGTTGAAAAACCGGGACTGGGCGCTCAATGCCCTTGAAATGATGCTCCCCCGTTTTGGACCAGTTCTGGCGCTTCCGTTCTGGCAATAAATTATACGTAGACTGGCTAATTACGCACTGTCCCGGTGGACAAACCGCCTCCATCCGCGCCGCCAAATTAACCGTTCCTCCCAGAACCGTATACTCCATCCGCTGGGAGCTACCCACGTCTCCCACAAAAGCCCGACCACTATTAATGGCGATTCTTAACTGCAATTTTTCATCCAGAATGCCCTCCGCATTCAACCGCTCCAGCCGCCGCAACATTCGAGACGCCGCCGTTGTTGCCCGCAATGCATGGTCAGCCAGGGGCTCCGGCGCTCCGAAAAACGCCATAATGCAGTCGCCAATAAACTTATCTAACGTCCCCCCCAGATCAAAAATTTCCGACAGCATCTCCTCAAAGAAACCGTTGAGCAAGTTGGCGACGCTGACGGGATTGAGTCGCTCTGAAAGGGATGTGAATCCAACGATGTCAGCGAAAATCAGCGTAATGTAAGCATCCTTCGGCGGAATTCGGCCATTTTCAAAATGTCCCGTCGCCATCATTTGTTGCACAACGCTGGGCGAGTGGTAGCGCCCAAGCTTTTGGCAAAGCTGCTCCTCGCGCTTGAGTTTGCGGCTTAATAGCCACCGCTGCACACTGGCGGCCACCAGGTTTGCCAGCGCCGAAAAAAAGCTTAGGTCTTCCTCTCCCTCCTGAATCCATGCTTCGGATGAAAGATTGGCATCGGCATACAGCACTCCGACGACTTTGTCCTCATCCCACAGGGGCACTGCCATAGCGCTGCGAATGCCCTTTTGGAGCATGCTTTGCTCCTGCCCATACTCCTGCTCATTTTGGGCATCGGCAATTTGAATGGCGATTTGCTCGCGAAATACCTTGTTGCAAACGCTGCGGCCAATCCAGCTCGCATCCACGGTTAAATCGTGCGATCGCGAATCATCCCGCGCCCCAGCGTTCAACAGCCGCAGCCGCTGGGATCCATCAATATCCACCAGTAGGGCGAGGCGCTGGATATGAGTCAGGTAGCGAAACACCACCTGCTGCACCTGTAGGAAAATTGCCTCGCTCGACTCCGCCAGCGTTAATGCCTTCGCAATTTTGACGAGATCTTGCAGTCGGGCGATCGTCTTCTCCTGCTCTGCCCGCGTTTTTCCACCTTGCTCATCCGCCCGCAGCCATTGATCCTGTAACGCCTTAGCATTGCGAGCGATCCCCATCTTCCCGTTGGGCAGCGACGAAATTGCCGTGTACTGAATATTAGGGCTCTTTTCCACAATGGGAGCGCCCGCAATCTTCAGGGGTTGCCAGCCATCAATTCTGATCCCGTCCGGCAACCGGGTAACAATGTTGGTCTGAGTCGGGGTCGTCGTGTGGGTTGAGCTAATGCTGTCGTCATTTCCCCTAGCGGGGGTGATGTCCATGGAACTATTGCTCGATTTGAGCAACACGACGAAACACACCGTTTCAATCACCAGGCGATCGCCGTGACTAATCACCTGCGGTCCCAGCAAAGGCGACTGATTTAAACGAGTGCCATTTTTGCTACCCAAATCCTCCGCCACCCAGGCCTGATGCTCCTCAGAGTAGGTAAGCCGAAGATGCTGGCGAGAAATACCGTAGGACGAAACCACAAAATCGCAATCGCCAGAGCGACCGATCCTGAAATCATCCTTATGAACCGTCACGATGCGATCAGCAGTGCCCGGCATTTGAAAGCGCAACTGTAGCTCAGTCATACTTCGTGCTCAGGTGGCAATTTCGCCTTCTTGGGAGTGGCTAACGTCGGGGTCGCTTGGGGGACACTCTGGAATTCCATCTCAGCCCCCAAAGGAAAGCGGTCTGTCCTCATTTTCAGCGTAACCTTTCTAAACTGAAAACGCCGCGGGCCACGAAGTTCACGAATTGGAGAAAACATGAACCTCGCGAAGTTTTAACCGCTTCGTTATAGATCGATAAAGCTGCGGACAATAGCAGATATGCCACCAGCAAAAGCTAGAGCGTGCCATTGTTTTGACTATTCCCAACGTCCCAGGGATCAATTCAGGAAAATACACTTTTTTGGCCAGAAAGATCTCAACGGGGAGCACTTCTGCGCATTTCTCCTGATACCCCGTCTAATCATCGTTTTTGCACCGCCCTCGTTAAAAGCCTTCATCAAAATTTGAAGCTTTTGTAAAAGTTTAAAGCCCCTCTAAATTTTGCTCCAGCTCCGCCATAAAACTCCCACTCCGTAAGGCTTTAAGCTTCTGCCAGACAGAAACATGGACGCTCAACACCTCTTATCGGGCGCAGGTCGGAGGCAGGAAATAGTTAATTGATAACGCTTAATACTGGTCTTGGAGATGGTTTTTGGTGTTATCAGACGTTACTAAGCGTTATCAAAAGCCTCAAAAAATTCATTCGCTAGGATGAGCTTACTCGTGATCGCCTCAGGGTTTAGACACTAACTTCCAGTCCGCCGAAGCCGTACCACTGTATGGCGCCAAACGCTTCTGAACTTGCCAAAACGTTCGCAGCTTCGGCAGCAACATTCGGTGTACTCTCTACGCCGCGTCCTAATCATTTCATCAGGAATTTTCCCAAGTAATTTTCCCAAGTTAAGACCAGCGAAATACTGGCGATCGCGACATCCCAAGCTAATGACTCCTACCACCGGGCAACTCTGACAAAACCAGACCGTTTAGCCCCCAAAAATTCAACTTTCAACAAGCAAACTTACGACCCAGCCAAGGAAACACAACCTTATGAAACGCACTTTTGGTCTAATCGGTCTCGCCGTTATGGGCGAAAACCTAGCCCTAAACGTTGAGCGCAACGGCTACCCCATTTCCGTTTACAACCGCAGCCGGGAAAAAACTGACGCCTTTATGGCCAACCGCGCGGGCGGAAAAGATATTCACGCCGCCTACAGCATCGAGGACTTCGTCGCATCCCTAGAGTCGCCGCGGCAAATTCTTGTCATGGTCAAAGCTGGCGGTCCCGTCGATGCAGTGATTAATCAGCTCAAGCCCCTCCTCAATCCCGGCGACACCATCATTGACGGCGGTAATTCCCTTTACGAAGACACCGAGCGCCGCACCCAAGAGTTGGAAGCTGCCGGGCTCACCTATATTGGCATGGGGGTCAGTGGCGGTGAAGAAGGCGCCCTAAACGGTCCCAGCCTAATGCCCGGCGGCACCAAAGCAGCCTACGATTCCATTGAGCCCATCGTCACCAAAATTGCAGCCCAGGTGGACGACGGCCCTTGCGTCACCTACATCGGTCCCGGCGGCGCAGGGCACTACGTCAAAATGGTGCACAACGGCATTGAGTACGGCGATATGCAGCTGATTGCTGAAGCCTACGACCTGCTGAAAACCGTTGGCGGGCTAAATGACGATGCCCTCCACGAGATTTTCAAGGAGTGGAACACTACCGAAGAGCTGGATTCATTCCTCGTTGAGATTACGGCGGATATTTTCAAGTACGAAGATCCCAGCACCCACACGCCTCTGGTGGAGCTAATTCTGGATGCGGCGGGGCAAAAGGGCACCGGACGCTGGACCGTGGTTAGCGCACTAGAGTTGGGAGTATCGATCCCCACCATCACCGCAGCGGTGAACGCTCGGATTATTTCGTCTATCAAGGAAGAGCGGGTGGCGGCATCCCACGAGTTGGGCGCACCTCCTCAAGCGATTCACCTGAATGGAGACCTGAAGGGCTTTATTGATCAGGTGCGTGATGCGTTGTACTGCTCCAAGATTTGCTCCTATGCCCAGGGCATGGCGCTGCTGGCTAAGGCGTCTGAGGAGTTTAATTACGACTTGGACTTGGGTGAAACCGCTCGAATTTGGAAGGGTGGCTGCATTATTCGCGCGGGCTTCCTGAACAAAATCAAGAAGGCGTTTGATGAGAATCCCAAGCTGCCCAACCTGTTGATGGCTCCGGAGTTTAAGCAGTCGATTTTGGACCGCCAGAGTTCTTGGCGTTCAGTGGTGGCGTTGGCGGCTCAGCAGGGTGTGGCAGTGCCGGCCTTCAGTGCGTCGCTGGATTATTTCGATAGCTATCGTCGCGATCGCCTGCCCCAGAACCTCACCCAGGCGCAGCGGGATTACTTTGGTGCCCACACCTACAAGCGCATTGATAAGGAGGGAGTCTTCCACACCGAGTGGGCAAAAGTTGAGGGCTAAAACTTGAGCTAGGCTCACCTGAGCTGATCTCAAATTAATCGCCCAAAAATAGTTAGGAGAATTCCATGGGGTTACCGCCAACATTTGTGATTAAAGCGGGACAGACCCTGTGGAATTCTTTGTGGCATACGATGATGGGCAGCCTGGCTCCGGGCGATCGCCAGGGCAGATATCAGCGTCCAGACAGCCAGTTTCGCCAATGGATAGACGCCGAGCCCAACTCAAAATTCCCCGCAGAGCCTGGACGGTACCGCCTAATCGTGGGACGCAGTTGCCCTTGGGCTCACCGGACGCTGGTGGTTCGGGCACTGAAGGGATTGGAGGAGGCGATCGCGGTGACCTGGGCGATCGCCGATCCCAGTGTCGGCGGCTGGCGGTTATCCAATACCTTTGAGGGCAGCAAAACACTGCCGGACCTGTATCGAAAAGTCAGCCCAAACTATAACGGTCGAGCAACAGTGCCGGTACTTTGGGACGACTATCAGCACACCATTGTTAATAACGAAAGTGCCGATATTATTCAAATTCTGAACAGTCAATTTAATCCATTCGCTAAGAATTCCAACCTGGATTTATATCCCGTTGAGCTGCGGGAAAAGTGCGATCGCTGGAATGAAATCATCTACAAAACGGTTAACAATGGCGTCTATCGTTGTGGCTTTGCCCAATCTCAAACGTCCTATGAAAACGCTTGCGATGATCTATTTAAAACACTGGACATAATTGAATCTCAGCTAAAGGAAACGTCCTATTTATGTGGCAGCAAGCTGACGCTGGCAGACGCTCGATTATTTCCCACATTGATTCGGTTTGATACGGTTTATCATCACCTATTCAGATGCAATCGAAAACGCATTTACGATTACCCCAATCTCTGGAGTTATCTAAAGACCTTTTACGCTCGAGATGGAGTTTCAGAAACCTGCGACCTAGAAGGAATTAAACGAGATTATTATCAGTCCCTCTTCCCTTTAAATCCTGGAGGGATTATTCCATATGGTCCCAACCTAAAGCATTTATTGTCTGACACCAGTTGACGTTTAGATTGGAAAATCAATCAAATTAGCCAGCACTTTTTATGCCGAAAATACGCCGATTTTTTGACAGGTTTTCCATACACTGGGTTTATGGAGTGATCGCCATTATTTTGAGCTACCTAGGTGTATTTCTTTATCAGGCGATCGGCGGAAACTTTCAGGTTTTAACAGAATTAGACGTAGAAGCAACGATTAATGAGCTGTTTATAATGCCCATTGGTGCAGCAATTATCGGCACTATTCCCCACTTTGCAGGGCGCATTACTTACATTGCATTGGTCGTAACGGCATTGGTATGTATTATCCCCAACCCAATCATAAATGCTGATCCCCAGGACGCCATCCTAGTTTTATCAATGCTTGGAGGATTAGTGGCTGGCTTAAATATTCGTCTAGCAATAGTCGACGATATTCTTTAACTTTAGTTGAGTTTTCTGGCACCTTTAATCAAAAAAATCCATGATCGGTGGAAATGGAGAACCTATCCAATCATCTACTACTTATAAATAGTCTTCTTTATGCTGATTATTAGTGCTAGGCGTAACTTTAGCAATTCTGACTATTTTTCAGATAACACCTTTTCGGTCAGGGAAATTGATCTGCAGTCTGACACGGTAATAAATGGGAACATTACCAACGATCAGTTTAGTGAGATGGTCAAAGGCAAAAAGGTTCTGCTTCTGGTGCACGGCTACAACACAGAAGAAGACGAAGTTTATGATGCCTATGCAGTGATTGAAAGGAGGATTGAGCACCATTTTAATGACGTCTATGACCTAGTTTTAGGATTTTCATGGCCGGGTGGTGATCAGGCTTGGGAGTGGAAACAGGCAAAATCTCGAGCGAATGGTGCAGGGAGACGGCTGCGGTTTTTGCTGGAGTCAATGCATTGTGAAGTGATCGATATCATGTCCCACAGTTTGGGGGGAAGAGTTGTTTTAAAGGCACTTAAATACTCAGGAAGAAAGGCCTTAATTCGCAACTATTACTGCACCGCCGCCGCCGTTGATGATGAATGTTTGGAGCCTGGAGAAGAGTTTTTCCGGGCGATCGAATC